>JAHDBW010000393.1 GCA_020630175.1 Anaerolineales bacterium | reverse complement strand
TTTTCTGATATAAAATATCAGCATGACTGACCTGCTCCAACAAATTCTCTATCGCGGCACGCGGCACGACCATTCTGGTCCGGCGTTAACGCTAGAGAATGTTTCTGTAAGCTACGTTGGGCAGGGTGATAAAACCGGCTGGGCGTTGCGTGACGTTTCTTTTGAATTGCTTGCAGGGCAGCAACTCGCTGTCGTTGGCCCCAATGGGGCTGGCAAAAGCACACTCTTCAAAGTCATCTCCGGCCTTGTGCGTCCTGAAGAAGGGGCGGTCAAAATGTTTGGCCATGCGCCAGATAAGCACATTTGCATTGGCTATGTGCCGCAGCGCAATGCCATCGATTGGGATTTCCCGGTCACTGTGCGTGATGTGGTCATGATGGGCCGCACGCGCCTGATTGGCTTATTCAGGCGTCCCAGCAAGAAAGACTACGCCATTGTGAATGAGGCCTTGGCACGTGTCGAAGCGCAACATCTTGCGAAAGTGCAGATTGGTGATTTATCCGGCGGGCAGCAGCAGCGCGTGTTTATTGCGCGGGCGCTGGCGCAATCGGCTGACCTCTTGTTGCTTGATGAACCGCTCAACGGTCTCGATATTCCCAGTCAAGAAAAGGTGTTTAGCGTGCTAGAAAGTTTGCGTGCCGATGGCATTGCCGTCATCGTTGCCACGCATGACCTCAATTTAGCTGCGGAGCGCTTTGAACGCGTAATGCTGCTCAATCAAACCGTGTTGGCGTTAGGCACTGGCAAAGACGTGCTGACGACCGAGAATTTGCTCACGGCCTATGGCGGCCACGTACGCGTGCTGGACGAAGGGAAACTTATCTTGTGATTGAGTTACTCACAGAGCCACTTCAATATGCGTTTGTTTCACGCGCCCTGATTGCGGCTATTTTAGTTGGCACAGTCTGTTCGGTTTTAGGCGTCTACGTTGTGTTGCGCGGCATGGCCTTCTTGGGCGATGCGTTGGCGCATACCATTTTGCCGGGCGTGGTTGGTGCGTTTTTGCTTGATCTGCCGCTAGCGTTGGGTGCAATTGTGGTTGGCATCCTGACTGCGCTAGGGATTGGCTTCTTGACTGAACGTGGCGATCTCAAGGAAGATACGGCCATCGGCGTTATTTTTGCGGGGATGTTTGCGCTGGGTATTGCAATGCTTTCTGCTTCCAACAATTACAGCGTTGATCTAGCACACTTTTTGTTTGGTAACTTGCTGGGCGTGTCGCAGTCTGATCTGCTGGTTATTGCCGGGCTGTCTTTACTTGTGCTGCTGACCATCGCCATCTTTTATAAAGAATTCTTAGTCATTTCATTTGATAGCGTTTTAGCGGCAACATTGCGCTTGCCGGCGCGTTTTCTCAATTACTTATTGTTAGTACTAATTGCGGTGACGATTGTGACGGCGTTACAAGTGGTGGGCATCGCGCTTATGTTGGCGATGTTTGTCACTCCTGCCGCAACGGCGTCCTTGTTGACCAAGCGCTTGCCCAGTATGATGGGCTTAGCGGCATTATTTGGTATTCTTTCAAGTATTGTCGGCGTGTATGCGTCTTACTATTTGAACGTTGCGTCTGGCGCGGCGGTTGTGTTGGTCGCGACAGGCTTCTTTATTATTGCCTTTTTGTTTGCGCCACAGCGCGGTTTAGTTTTTCGGAGAAATTAGCGTGATGCCAAGCACCACAGATACAATTATGGAAGCAATTGTCAGCGGTGGTTACCGCGTGACAGCTGCGCGCCGGACAATTGTGGCGCAGCTTATTGCCAGCGATGGTCACATCACTGCCGATGAACTTGCTGCAAATGTGCGTGAAGCCAGCCCAAATATTGGGCGTATGTCTGTGTATCGCACGTTAGATTTGCTGAGCGAACTAGGCGTGATCCGGCCAATTTATCAGGGCACGGGTGCCGCGCATTACATTCTGATGACCGATGGCAGCCATCATCATTTGGTGTGCAACCGCTGCAGTACCGTGATCGAGTTTGATGATTGCCACGCGGATGAGCTATTCAATGCGTTGTCTGCGCAATTCAAATTCCAGGTGCAATCGCACTTATTAGAAATTCACGGTCTGTGTGCAGACTGCCAATCAAAATAACCAATGCTCAACAGCCAATTGCCAGCGGTCAATTGAGAAGCCGTTATGGTGAGGTCATTGGTAATTGACCATTGGCTGTTGATAATTTATTCTCAATCTCTAAATTTTTACCGGACTTTTCTATATGCCTATTCCAATTGCCAAAGTATTCCGCTGGCTACTCGTGCTAGTGATTCCAGTTGTGATCACAATCACCAATGTGCGCGTGCTGATGATGCCGTGGTATTTACCGTTTGAATATAACAAAGCGAATTTTCCAGACGATTACTACGGTTTTACCAAAGAAGACCGTCTAGAACATGGTGGTACCGCGCTAGCGTATTTGTTCAATGATGAAGGCATTGAATTTCTGGCTGCTGAAACGTTTGACGATGGCACGCCGTTCTATAACGAACGTGAATTGAAGCACATGGAAGATGTAAAGGTTGTCACAACCTGGACCATTCGGGTCTGGCTGGCAAGCTTAGTCATTCTAGCCGTCGCGCTGATTACGATGTATCCCCGCAATGAAACGCGGGCGTTGCTCAGTAAGGGCCTACGCGGTGGGGTGCTGTTTTTAGGCGTCACGATCTTGGCACTGTTAGCCTTTATGCTGATCGATTTCAACGCTTTCTTTACGGCGTTCCATATGGTCTTCTTTGAAGGCGACAGTTGGCTCTTCCGCTATGATGATTCGCTTATTCGTCTGTTCCCGGTCAAACTGTGGTCAGATGCGTTCATCATGAT
>JAHDBW010000392.1 GCA_020630175.1 Anaerolineales bacterium | reverse complement strand
TGCCGTATTGGGGACGGGCGCAAGTTGTAACTGTGACTAAACCGTCAGGCCCGCTGACCCCAGCAGATTTTGCCCACGTCGATCTCAGCTTAGCGCCACGGTTGCTGGTGCATTCTGAAGCAAGCCAATTGCCAGACACATCATTTATTGAAAACTATGTCCATCCATCCCCAGAGCTTGCCGACTGGCTCGGTGAAAATGGCGTGATTTTGTATGGCACTGATGCCGCTTCAATGGATGACATGAACAGCAAAACGCTCTCTGGACACAAGGCGTTGCAAGCGAATGGCATTTCAATTCTTGAAGGCGTGCTGCTTGATGATGCCCCAGACGGCATATATGAATTGGTCGCCTTACCGCTCAAGATTGCAGGCGGCGACGGCAGCCCCGTACGCGCCGCACTAAAAACTCTAGATTAAGCGTAGGTTATAGCGACCTTCGTGCTTCTTCGTGTGACTTTGTGGATTCAATTTCTTGCCTGCGTAGGATAGACGTTTTCTGACGATCATTCTCCGCACTAAAGTTGTAAAAACCTAACAAAGTAAACTACACAAATCCAGTTATAATTTCGGCGCTATGAAATCTATTCTAATGTCACTCCCCGTCGGCGAAAAAGTCGGCATTGCCTTCTCTGGTGGTTTGGATACGTCCGCTGCCATTGCTTGGATGCGCGAAAAAGGCGCAATTCCTTATGCTTATACCGCTAACCTCGGTCAGCCAGATGAGGCTGATTACGATGATATTATGCGTCGCGCCAAAACGTATGGTGCAGAGGAAGCACGTATTGCAGACTGCCGCGAACTGCTTGTTCACGAAGGCCTAATCGCCTTGATGTGTGGTGCGTTCCACATTGAAAGTGCTGGTAAGCGCTACTTCAACACGACCCCATTGGGGCGGGCTGTAACAGGCACTGTGCTTGTGCAAACCATGAAAGAAGATGGGGTTGATATTTGGGGCGACGGTTCTACCTATAAAGGGAATGACATTGAACGTTTCTATCGCTATGGCCTGATGGCAAACAAGCACCTGCGCGTGTATAAGCCCTGGCTAGACCCACAATTTGTTTACGAATTGGGCGGCCGTGATGAAATGAGCCAATACTTGCTTGACCACGAATTTGAATATCGGGCTAGCAAAGAAAAAGCATACTCAACGGATGCCAACATTTGGGGTGCTACTCACGAAGCCAAAGATCTAGAATTCCTCCACAACGCGATGAGCATTGTGCAACCAATCATGGGTGTCAAATTTTGGGATCCTAGCGTTGAGATTGCCGCTGAAGAAGTCAGCATTACCTTTGAAGACGGCTTGCCAGTCATGCTAAACGGCAAAACCTTTGCCAATGCAGTTGAACTAGTCGAAGAAGCCAATGCCATCGGCGGCCGCCATGGGCTGGGGATGTGCGATCAAATTGAAAACCGCATCATTGAAGCGAAAAGCCGTGGGATTTATGAAGCACCTGCCATGGCGCTACTGCACTTGGCTTACGAACGCTTGATGTGCGGTATTCACAACGAAGCCACGATTGATAACTATCGCGTACTTGGCCGCCGCTTAGGCCGCATGATGTATGAAGGGCGCTGGTTTGATCCACAAAGCCTCATGCTGCGTGACAGCCTACAAAAATGGGTTGGCAAAGCGATCAGTGGTACGGTCACCGTCGAACTGCGCCGTGGTGATGATTACACTATCCTCAACACAGAAAGCCGCCATCTGACCTACCACCCAGAACGCTTGTCAATGGAAAAAGTTGAGCTTGAACCGTTCAACCCAATTGATCGCATCGGTCAATTGACCATGCGTAACCTAGATATTGCCGACTCACGCGATAAGCTCGGCATCTATGCCAACATGGGCGTCTTGCCAAAGAACAGTGGCCTCCAAGCCATTGCAGACGCCAACGACGAAGACTAGCGAAGAAGAGAGGACGCGCTTTGCGCTAGAGTAGAGAGTAAGAGGAATCCTGAGCAATAAGGATTGCTTTTTTATCTCAAGACTAACCTCTTACTCTAGCGTAGCGTTCTCTCTTCTCTTTCTTCTTTTATGAGCGTTATTATTGTTGGCGGCGGGGTTATTGGTGTTTGTGCGGCATATTACTTGTCGCAAACTGGCGTCAAGGTCACGCTGATCGAGAAGAACACGCTCGGCGGTGCGGCGACGCATGGGAACGCGTGCTGGATCGCCACCTCACATATAGAATCCACTGCTGCGCCCGGTGTGCTTAGTCAAGGTTTGAAATGGATGTTGGACTCTAGCAGTCCGTTTTCTATCAAACCCCGCCTTGATCTGGACCTCATTCGCTGGCTGTTGCAGTTTCGCGCCGCCGCAACTGAAGACAATGTTGCGCGCTGTGCCCCGATCCTCCGTGACCTAACCCAACGTAGCTTACACCTCTATAAAGACTTAGACGCAAGCGGCCTAAATTTTGATTTTGCCCAACAAGGATTGGTGCAAATTCAGTTTGATGAGAAGTATCGAAAAGCCGCTATAAAAGAACAGGCCATGCTGGCCGACTATGGCGTGGAATGTCACCTTTTAGATCGCGACGATTTGCGGGAACTCGTGCCAAATCTACAGCCCGAAGTTGAGCACGGTCTTTTCAAACCAAACCCGGCGCAGATCAACCCAGATAAATTTATTGCCGCAATGGCGGCTCGCTGTCGGGCGCAAGGCGTGACGATTGTTGATGGGTGCGCTGTTTTAGATGTTGAGACGCAGGGCGCTAAGATTGTGTCGCTCAAGACTGATCAAGGCCAGTATTCAGCCGATCAATTTATTTTTGCGGCAGGCGCTTGGACGAGTCTGTTAGCGAAGAAAGTTGG
>JAHDBW010000391.1 GCA_020630175.1 Anaerolineales bacterium | reverse complement strand
TAATCACCTCCCATTCAGCCTTAGGTCGCCTTTCTTAGCGCAGCTATCTCAATAAAATCAAACCATTGCCGAATAAGTTTAGTGATTGTGTAAAATTGCTAACGTAATGTCAAACTTTCTCAAAGACCTGCCCACAAAGACTAAGTTTAGAAAAATAGTCAAGACTGCTCTGGACGATCTACGCCGTGGGAAGCCCACCAGCCTTGAACCGTTGACTTTACTCGCGCTGCAACCCACCACGAGCTTGGCACAGGCTAAACCATTTTCCGCGCGCCTATTAACGTTTCTAAAGCAGACCACAGTCCAACAGCTCAAAACGCTAGATAAGCAATTCCTAGAAGAACGATTTTGGAATGATCTCCCCGTTGTAGAGTTTGCCGAACAATACGATATCGAACGGCGCAGAGCGTACGAGAGCCTTAATCAAGCCATCGCAAATCTTAGCGATCGGCTGTGGGAAAAAGAGGACGCGCTCCGGGCAGCCAAGCGCGCAGCGCAACACAATCAGCTTGCCGCCCCCAATTACACTGCGTTAATTGGCGTGGATGCGTTGTTCACCCAAACGCTAACCGGCCTGCTGCAACCAGATGCGCCGCACGTGCTGTGTTTATACGGACTGGGGGGCATTGGCAAAACATCACTGGCAGATAAAGTCACGCGGGCTGTCATTGAGAAAACCGTTTACCACGACGTGTTCTGGATTCGGGTGGATGAGCATGTTGATCTCAAAACCCTCAAACTATTGCTAACGGACGCAACGGCGCGCCTAGGCGGACGAAAATGGGCGCATCAGCACCTCACCACGCGCTGGCAACGGTTACAGGCAATGTTCAAAGAACGCGCCTATTTAGTGGTGATCGATAACGTTGAAGAAAATGTGCACTTTGGAGACTTGATCGCGTTTGTAGATGAGCTGGTTGGTCCGTCTAAAGTGTTGCTGACCAGCCGCGCCTATCCGACCCAGTTTGCCGAACATGGCTACCAAAAGATCAGCTTAGATGAACTGCCCCTATCAGCAGCGCAGGAGATCTTGCAACACTATGCCACCGTTGCGGCAGTGCCCGGTTTGGTCGATACCGTTAGCGCCCATCAAGATGATATCTGTGCCAAATTAGGCGGCAATCCATATGCGTTGCGCCTGTTCGTTTCGATGTTGAGTGCGGGGGTAACGATTGAGTCCGCCCTGCAAAGCCTGCCAACCTTGCAACATGAAGATACCTATCGTATTTACACGCGTATCTTTTATAAATTGTGGAATGAAATTCTGACGCCAAGCGCGAAGCAAGTGTTGCAAGTGATGACATCATTTGCCGAACACGGCGCAACGGCTGCTGAAATTGAGCAGCATAGCCAGCTAACCAACCCAATGTTAGGCAATGTTATTGGCGAATTGAGACGTTTTGCATTGCTAGAGCAGCGCGGCCAACACACTGCTGATCGGTACGGTATTCACCGCATTACGAATACTTTTCTGCTAAGTGAAATTTTCAAATGGCCGACCTACACCGCCCTAAAAGCAGATACGCAGGCGCAGGCAGATCTCATCCAGTCGCTGCAATTTAGCATCAAGCTGTGGCACTTACGCATTGGCCGTGAGCAAGGCGCAGACGAGTCGGACTTAGAGCATCTGCGCACGGTTTCAAAACTCGGGTTAGCCCATCAGCAGTTAGCAGACAAGGTTAGTAAGCTCATTCAACAGTCGTTCCATCAGATTTGGAGCACAGCCCAGATGCAAAAGTGGCTGTCACTACTTGAACAAGCCACTGCGATCACCGTAGACCCAGTTGCCAAAGCGGCACTGCTGCGGCAGGTTGCCTATTATTTACGCGAAAAAGGCGATTTACAGCAGTCGGTAAATAAATTTTCAGATTGTTGGGCCTTACTTGAAACGTTACCCATTAGCGAAACACACGGGGCCTGCCTGATCGGTTGGGGTGAAACCATGCGCCGGCAAGGGGAAAATGCTGAAGCCATGTCACGGTTTGAAGAAGCGCTTCAGATTGCTGAGCGTCTATCAGATGCTCAGTTAGACGCCGTTGCTAAAACGCATATTGGCTTAACACTTACAGATATGCACCAAAAAGAAGCGGGGATTGCCTATTTACAAGACGCATTGTCTTACTTTGAGACCGTGCAACAGCTTAATCCTTGTATTACCGTCTTGCACAATATTGCTGGTGCCTATTTTGATTTGAAGCAATACACCGATGCACATCGTTATTATGAAATTGTTGTTGCCTATACTGACCGCCCAACGCTTGCAAAAAGATCAGAACTGTTAATTATTTATGGCAAGGCGCACTTGTATTACATTGATGGCAATCATCAAGCGGCAATTGAATTGCTTAGCGATACCATCCAAAACAATTCAGCGTTGAAAGAGTATGCTGATATCTACACCTTCTTTCAAGAACTCGTGTCTAATATTTCAAGAGATTTGGAAGATGGGGTATACCTACTTGGTTAGCCCCACCTTTTTTAGTGGTTAGTAACCACCAACGCCAGTTCCGCCAGAGCGGTTGTGGCTCAATACGATTGTATCCATTCTGGACCTCCTAATTGAATAGGGGTCCGCTGGCCAGCAGCTGCTCCGAGAAAATTCTCGTCTTTCGAAAGTGCTATGCGGCCCGTTTGAATTTGAGAGCTCTTCGTCGCTTTCCTGTAGAAGCGTTGTTGAACTCACTTACATAGTACGTAACTGCATGGGGTCAGCTGGTATAAGTTGTTACCTGTTTGCGGGAATGTTCTTTTGCATCAATTACAACGTGTAGAAATAAAAAAACGCCCAGATTGGCTTTGTAGCCAATCTGGGCGTTTTCGTTTTTT
>JAHDBW010000390.1:1601-2897 GCA_020630175.1 Anaerolineales bacterium | reverse complement strand
GGGCGGTAGAAATCACTGTGATACACAAGACATCGTCATTGACGTGAATAGTTACTTACAGACTACCAATACGGCTTGACTCATCCGCCTGCATCAGCCAACATATCGCCATGAAGAGTCGCGGATTTCTGCCAACTGCGCGTCTAGTTTTGATTGTAAAAAGACAAGGAGTCCCAAATGAACCACGCTAAAAACTGGGCTGGAAATATCAAATTCAATGCGCAGCGCCAGCATGCGCCAACCACCGTAGCAACGCTGCAAGAGATCGTTCATTCTGCGCAGCAACTCAAAGTGATTGGCGCCAAACATTCCTTCTCTGATATTCATGACTGCACTGAAGATCTAGTTTCGCTCGACAAGCTGCCAACGTATTTTGAACTGAATAAAGAAAAACGCACTGTCACCATCAATGGCAATATGCGCTATGGGGAGTTAGGCCGCGCCTTACACAAAGCAGGATTTGCCTTACATAACCTCGCGTCGCTGCATCATATTACTGTTGCGGGGGCTTGCGGCACCGGCACACACGGCTCTGGTGATCAGAACAAAGCCTTGGCAACAGCCATTCAAGCAATGGAAATTATTACGGCAGATGGGACGCTTGTGCAGCTTTCCAAGGAGAAAAATGCTGAACAGTTCAATGGAGCCGCCGTCCATCTGGGCGCGCTAGGCATCATTACCAAGCTGACGCTAGCCATTCAGCCAACGTATTATGTTCGTCAACTTGTGTATAGGGATATAACGTTTGCTGACTTTGTAGAGCAGTTCGATGCGGTGATGGCTAGCGAATATAGCGTCTCTTTGAATTGCAGCTGGCCAAACACCGGGGTTGAATGTGCCCTCTGGCTAAGGCAAGTGCTTGAGTCAAATACACCGGCCCCACCACCCCACAAGCGGTTTGGCGGAACCCTGTCTGAGCCACAAGCAGATGAGCGCCTCACGCCTAGTCTCACACCTGCGCCTTGGCATGAGCGATTGCCGCAATTCACTTACGCCCACAATCCCACTTCGGGAGACGAATTGCAGAGCGAATATTTTGTTTCACGAGCGCATGCAAAAGAAGCCTTAAAACGCGTAATGACGTTGCACGATGCGCTGCTGGGGATCGCAGGCAACATGGAAATCCGCACGGTTGCCGCAGACAACCTCTGGATGAGCCCTTTCTATCAAGAAGATTGTGTCGCCATCCACTTCACGTGGTATCCGGACATGGCGGCTGTATTAAAGGCTGTTGCGCAATTAGAGCATTTGCTTTTGCCGCTTGACGTGCGGCCCCACTGGGGCAAAGTCTTTGCC
>JAHDBW010000390.1:0-1501 GCA_020630175.1 Anaerolineales bacterium | reverse complement strand
CGGCTCCTTTCAAGCTAGTTTTGCTTATCCAGAACTCAGGTTAGTTAGCACCTGGCCCAACTAACACTTCAAAATATTCCACTTTAGGGTCATACGACTCCAACACCTTTTGCGTTTGAGGTTTTACCACCGCGTCTTCAAGCGTCCCTCGGGAAAATTGTTTGACTGCGTCCATACTTTCCCAAACGCTCATAACGAGCAGTTCGTAGTTGTCTACCAAAAGCTTCTTTGAAAGGCTGGCGCTGATAAAGCCGGGCAGCTCAGCCATCTCCTTGAAGGTTGAGCGTTCAAGGTGCGCGGCGTAATCATCCACAACTTGTTGCGTCGGCGCAATTGCACGCCAAGATCGAATAATCATAAGGATTGAACTGAGGTGTTTGTTGGTTTCAACTGCTCACACGGTATTGCTAGGCGCTATGCGAACGTATTCGTCAAACGGCCAACGTTTTCCACTTCAATGGTAATTTCATCACCCGGCTGCATAAAGACTGGCGGCGTGCGCGCAAACCCCACCCCTTCTGGCGTGCCGGTGAGGATGACATCACCCACTTCAAGCGTGGTGATTTTTGAAATATATTCAATCGTAAATGCCACGGGGAACAGCATCATTTTTGTATTGCTGCTTTGCATCTCGACGCCATTGTGCCAAGACTGAATGTTCAAATTTTGCACATCGCCAACTTCGTCGGGGGTTACGAGCGCTGGGCCTAAGGGGCCAAACCCGTCAACCATTTTGCCAGCCGTGAATTGGCTTGTGCGGCGTTGCCAGTCACGCGCGGTGACATCGTTAGCCACGGTGTAGCCTGCCACATAGTCCAACGCATCGGCTTCGGCAACGTTTTTACAGGTCTTACCAATGACAACTGCCAATTCAGCTTCAAAATCAACGCGTTCGGTTCCGGCGGGGATGGTAATCACGCTGTTTGCACCCGTCAGTGACGTGTGCGTTTTATGAAACAGCATTGGAAAATCAGGCACCTTTGCGCCGCCTTCAGCCGCATGCGCGGCATAATTCCGACCCAACGCAATGACCTTACCCGGACGCAGCACTGGCGGCAGCAACGTAACATCGGCCAGCGGCACACTCAGCATGTCTTTGGTCAGCGTAGCAGCAACGTCCGCCATGCCTGCCGCCCCCCGTTCTAACAGTGCAATCATGTTATCGGCAACCGGCACAACGTGGTCAGCAATTAGCGCGCCAACTTGGGTTTTGTCATTATGGTGATAAGTAACGAGTTTCATAAAAATTAGATAGGGAGCGCTTTGCGCTAGTGTAAAGCCCATTGGGCTAGAAAAAGAGACCTGCGCTTTGCACGCCAAACAATAATTTAGTCTACCGCAGGCTCGCGAAAAAGTTCAACAAACAAGAGCGCAATTGCGTTGTGTGTGACTAAATTTTGTGATTTATCTTGTCGACAGAATGAATTCTGCGACTAATGGGGTAAACATGCTGAAGCATGTTGCAAGTCGCCTTTGACATTGGCCAGCAGAAATAAAAACG
>JAHDBW010000389.1 GCA_020630175.1 Anaerolineales bacterium | reverse complement strand
AACTGCCAACTGCCAACTGCCAACTGCCAACTGCCAACGCTAATTTTTCAATTGAACATTGACAATTGGCAGTTGATAATTCTCCTAGCTTTGCACCGTTACACGCGTGCCGTAATCGGCCCAGAAAAACGCCCAGCGCGCCTGATCTGTAGGCATATTCACACAACCGTGGCTCATTGGCGTGCCAAAGTTGCTGTGCCAATAGGTGCCGTGCAAACCGTACCCCCGATAGAAGTATTGCGTGTAAGGCACGTTGTCCAAATCATACGCTGGGCAACACCCGCGCATGCGCGCCGATTCATAGCGTAAGTAAATTGAGTAGGTGCCTAAAACGGTCGGCGTGTGCGCCAGCCCCGTCGAGACAAACATTTCACGCACCACTTGCTCGCCTTCATAGGCATACAGTTTTTGTTCAGAGATATCAACCAAGAAATATTTTTCGCCCGGATAGCGTGGCTGACCTAACGGTGCGGTGCTGACAGGCGCAGCAACCGTGGTCCCAGCGGCCGGAATGGTGAGCGTTTGACCCACATACACAATGGTATTTGGTAAATTGTTGGCCTGTTGAATCACTGGCCAAGACACGCCATACTGCGTCCCAATTAGGTGTAGCGTCTCGCCGCGCTGAACCACGTGCGTGGTAGTGGCCGCGGCAGGCGCTGCAACTGGCACCGCCGTTGGCGCAGGCGCTGGGGTCGGATCAACAATCGTCTCTGCCGTTGGTGCATCTTCCGGCGTGCTGCCTTCAGCCGCTGGCGAAACATTTACATTAGACCCCGGAATCAGCAACCGTTGTCCGCTATACACCGTACTGCTAGGCAGGCCATTCGCTTGCTGGATGGTGGTCCACAACAGCCCATATTTGATTCCAATTGTGAACAGCGTTTCGCCCGCCAGTACCGTGTGATACTGCACTTCGCCCGAGTTTGCCGCCGCCTGCGTTACTGCGGGTGGCTCTGGCTCAGCAGTTGTCGTCTCTGCGGCAGGCGCGGTGCCACCGTCTGTAGGGATCGTCAACCGCTGACCGACGTAAATATTTGTGCCAGTTAACCCATTCGCACGCATAATTTCATCAATCGTGACATCATATTGCAGACTGATGCGGAATAAATTTTCACCCGCAGACACAATATGCACTTCATCTGCCAGCACACGTGGCACAACGGCAAATATAAATAAAACCAGACTCAAAACACCAATTACTCTGCGCATCATGACTCCTTACTTCTTAATACGACTGCCCTTAGGATAATGGTTCTTCAACCGATTGCCAACTTTTTTGGCCCAGCCTAGCGGATATTGATCAACACAGACCTGCACCCAGCCATTTGGGCCATCGATTCCGCTCAAGTCTTGCCCGCGCAGATAGTCTTGTAATTGCGGATCCTCTACTGCAAATGACACGGTAGTTCCCGCTGTGATGGCGGGTTTAGCTAAGGCTAACCCATGCAGCGGCTGGAAGTGACTGCGCCCCACTCGCCCAAGTTGTAATCCAGCACGCACCACGTACAGCCCATCAAGCATCAGCTGATGATCTGTATCAAGGTACAAAATATCGCGAAACTGCCGCACGTGGCTGCGAATGCGTGCCAAATCATGTTGCATAAATGGCAGCAGCAGTTGCTCCGTCGCTGTTGGCAGGCGCATGCGCTTGGCCGTGCGCAATTTGACCGATCCACCAAAGCTTTGGTTTTCCAGCACCGCAACAAAATGCCCTTCGCCCGTCATGCGATGTGGCCAGAGCCGAATGGTTTTGGCAATCTCAGGGTTATTTGTTGTGCCCCACTCTGGGCGGCCATGATCAAACTCTGGCTGATCCGGTGGCGCGACCAATGCAAAGTCGGGATGCGCTTGCAAAAACTTTTCGATTTGCTGTTCGTCTTCTTCTGGGCTAAACGTGCAAGTGGAATACACCAAGCGCCCGCCCGGACGCACCAGCGCCGCCGCTTCAGCAAGAATATTGGTTTGGCGTTGGGCACACGCCGTCACAATTGCTTCGCTCCATTCCACCGCGTCCATTTTGCGCAGCATGCCCTCACCAGAACACGGCGCATCCACCAACACCCGATCAAAGACCGGCCCAAAGTGATCTGCTAGCTTGGCCGGTTCAACGCTGGTCACAATTGCGTTGGTTACGCCGCAACGCTCCAAATTTTCAACAAGGTACTTAGCGCGTTTGGGGATGATTTCATTCGCCACCAGCGTGCCCTGCCCT
The DNA here is from genome assembly GCA_020630175.1 of Anaerolineales bacterium. Classification (GTDB taxonomy): domain Bacteria; phylum Chloroflexota; class Anaerolineae; order Anaerolineales; family UBA6668; genus JAHDIM01. The sequence goes on along the minus strand of JAHDBW010000389.1, from coordinate 697 downwards.
TGCATCAGCATCGCCAAATGCGTGGACTTGCCACCCGGCGCAGCGCACAGATCCAACACCAACTCGCCCGGTTGCGGGTCTACTAAATAGCCAACCGCCATCGCCGCTGGGTCTTGACTGTAATACAACCCCGCCGCATGGTACGGATGCCGCCCCACTTGCGCGTTTGCATCCAGCACCTGATAGCCATGCGGCGCAAACGCCCCCAAAGGCTGTACGGTAAACGGCAATTGCGTCACATCTGGTAACGGATCGGCCAGCGCATTAAGACGCAATCCGCGAACTGGATCCGCCGCTAACGCAGTAAAAAACGCCTCGGCCTCAGTACCAAGCAAGGTTTGCATCTTTTTGAGAAAATTAGGGGCAACAGTCAAGTCTAAAAAATCCTATGCTAATCAATTCAGTTGATCGTGAAACGTTTGTCCAGCGAGTATTCCCACATCTCATCCCGCGTCAGGTTGACTTTGCGCCGCTGCTAGCACACGTCTCGCCAAAGACGTTCGCGCGTAAAAGCCACCTGCTCCAAGCTGGTGATAAGTGGAAAACGCTATTCTACATTCATCAAGGCGCGGTGCGGATGTTCTACACCGATTTGAAAGGACGCGATTTCAATAAAGCCTTTTTTGGCAAGGGGCAGTGCATTTGGCCCGTTGTGCCCAGCGACCGCAACGATGTGGCGCACTTCAATATTGCCGCC
>JAHDBW010000388.1 GCA_020630175.1 Anaerolineales bacterium | reverse complement strand
TTTAGCGTTTGCTCGCGCTCTTTTGGTGGGGCGCTGAGATCAACGTTTGCCAGCTTGATAAGCTGCTTCGCGATCTTATAGCTTTCTGGGTGAATAGCGCTCGCATCCAGCAAGTTCTTGCCATCTGGAATGCGCAAGAATCCAGCGGCTTGCTCAAATGCTTTGGGGCCTAATCCAGCGACCTTCTTTAGAGCAGCGCGACTGGCGTAAGGACCTTTTTCATCGCGATGCGCCACAATGTTGTTTGCCAGCTTTGGTCCAATGCCAGAGACATGCGTTAGCAACGCTGGTGAAGCCGTATTAACGTTTACGCCCACATTGTTCACGACGCTTTCAATCACGGCGTCCAAGCTTGTGGCGAGTTGTTTTTGGTCAACATCGTGTTGGTACATGCCAACGCCAATCGACTTTGGATCAATCTTGACTAACTCTGCCAACGGATCTTGCACGCGGCGGGCAATTGAAACTGCACCGCGCAAAGTAACGTCTAACTCTGGTAATTCTTGACGTGCCAATTTACTGGCGCTGTATACACTTGCGCCGGCTTCATCCACAATTAGATATTTGATGTCGCGCTTTTGGTTTTGAATGTAATCGGCAATCAGTTGCTCACTTTCACGGGACGCGGTGCCGTTACCAATTGCAATCAAATTCACGTCATGCGCTTTGACCAGCTTATTGATGGTGACAATGGCTTGATTGGCTTTGTTTTGTGGCGCGTGCGGATAAATGACGCCCGTCGCCAGTACTTTGCCAGTCGGTGAGACAACCGCTAACTTACAGCCTGTGCGATAAGCTGGATCAAGTCCTAAGACGGTATAGCCCTTCAACGGTGGCTGTGAGAGCAGGCCGCGCATGTTCTTTGCAAACACTTGGATCGCGTGCGTTTGCGCTTGATCGGTAATTTCACGGCGTACATCGCGCTCAATGGCGGGCAGCAGCAACCGTTGGGCACTATCGTCTGCGGCTTCAATGAGCTGGTTTGCCAAGCTGCTGCTGCGGCTTGGGCGGAAATAGCGTTCAACACCGTCACGCCAATCGCGTTCCGGCACGTCTAGGTTGGTTTTGAGCACATCCTCACGTTCACCACGGTTGATTGCCAAAATTTGGTGCGGTTTCAATTTATCAACGCGCAGTTCAAAGTCATAATAGGTTTCATAGACTCGCTTCGGATCTTCAGCAGTCTTTGTTTTCCCCGTTCCAACTTTTGACCAATTGAGCGCTTTTTCACGCACGTATTGCCGGACACCAGCATGATCGCTGATGGCTTGGGCCACAATATCTTTCGCGCCAGAAACGGCGTCCGCAACGGAAGGCACATCGTCTGAGAGATATTGTTTGGCGAGCTTTTCAATGCTCTCGCGGGTTTGTTGGTTCAAAATTGCGTCTGCTAAGCCTTGCAGCCCTTTATCACGGGCTTTGTCGGCGCGGGTTTTGCGCTTGCGTTTGTAAGGCGCGTAGACGTCTTCTAATTCGGTTAGCGTCTGTGCTTGGTGCAGGGCACTGACAATTGCTTCAGTCAATTGCCCTTGTTCGGCAATTGCTTCGGCAATGGCTTCACGCCGCAAATCTAGCGCATAGAGACGTTCATAAAGCTCATGCACGTTGCGGATTTGTTCTTCATCTAAGCTGCCAGTTTTTTCTTTGCGGTAGCGGGCGATGAAAGGAATCGTATTGCCTTCTTCGAGCAATTCGATAGTGGTTGTGACGCTATCGGCGGCGATTTTTAGGCGCTCAGCGATAACTTTGGCATAGTTTGTTCGAATAATTTCCAATGTCATACAGTGTTTACACTCGTAAAGTTGATACAAAATAGATGTAGATCATCTGTGCGAAATTATAGCGGATTTCGGCCTCTATTCATAATTTGAGTAGGGTGATCGTGCTGTGTCTAACGTTGTTCAGCGCTTGGCTTTGGGGTGGTGTTTTGGCGCTAGGCGTCCGGCATAAAACTAGTCAGTATGAAATAATAAGTGCAATCACACGTGCCATACTATTTCCTGAGGGTTTCACAAATTCCATGTCAACGTCCATACTAATCGTGCTCAATAAAGATGAAGATACCGTTACATTCATCGATGAACCAACGCGTAACATTCTAAAAATTGCCGCGGTTGACCGTAATCCACACGAGGTTGCAGTTACGCCTGATGGCCGCAAAGCGTTTGTTTCGAATGCTGGTGGCAACACAATCAGCGTGTTTGATATGCATACGTTAGAGATTGTGGACACTATTCGGCATCCAGAGTTCAACTTTCCACATGAGGGCAAGATCACGCAAGATGGACGCCTGATCTTGGCCTCCACGTATGCCAACAAAGTCTTTGTAATTGACACCGCCACGCATGCCATCACCAACATCATCCCTGCCCAACGCATGAGCCATATGGTCAGCCTAACCCCTGATGATAAATTTGCATATGTGTCTAACATTGGCGCAAATTCACTGTCAGTGCTGGACTTAGCTACCGAGACTTGGGTGGCGCATTATCCAACCGGACGCAGCCCAGAAGGGATTGGCATTAGCCCAGATGGGCAGTGGGCTTATGTTGCGAATCAAGATGACAACATGGTCTATATCTTAGATACGGCCACGCATAGCCTGCAAGCACGGATTCGCACCAGTGATGTGCCCATCCGCGTGGCGTTCACGCCAGACGGTAAGTATGGCTTGGTGCCAAACCGTGAAGGCGATTGTCTATCTGTGATTGATGTAGCGCGTAAATTGGAAATCAAACGCATTCGCACTGGGATTTGGCCGGGCGGCACAATTTGTAATGCGGCTGGTACGTATGCGTACGTTGCCAACAATAAAACCAATGATATTTCCGTCATCGATTTAGCAACGCTCAAGGTGGTTGATCTAATCGATGTAGGTATTCACCCCGATGGAATTGGGGTGGCGGTGTTTTAG
>JAHDBW010000387.1 GCA_020630175.1 Anaerolineales bacterium | reverse complement strand
TGGTAAGCGTGAGTTTATCCCAACCAAAAACTGGGAATCTGAGATGGGCGATGCCTTCTTTTCACTCATCACACTGGCTAACGCCACGGATGTTGATCTAGAAAATGCGCTAGGCGATGTGCTTGTCCGCTACCGCAAACGTATTGTAGAAACCGGCACGCTCGGCTCTGGCAGATAAGCCAACCGTTTACCCTCACTTAATAGTTAGCTGAACAGAGACCAAATTGGTCTCTGTTTTTATTTAACACCGTACGCGCAAGGTTTCATGCCAAGCATATGACCTCTGGCACTATGGCACATGACCCACCAGCCAATACGATTAGGGCATCTAGCGCTCCCCTGCCTAATTGGGGACGCCATTCACCAGCAGAGGATCACGATGAAGAAGCTTCTAATCTCACTTGCCATTACCGTTATTGTTTATTTCAGCATTGCCTTAGTGCTTACGCTCTTACCCGTCAAACGCAATCCGCCAATCGCGGGCCTAGATTTCAGCGTGCTAGACGTGGCAACAATCGCCAACATTGAAACCCAAACGCGCAACTTTGTAGCCCGTGACGGCGCTCAGCTTTTTTACCGTGAGTTAGTCGGGCAATCTGATCTTGTCTTGGTTTTGCTGCACGGTTCTGGCACAGAAGGACGCTATCTAATTCCGCTAGCCGAAGCGCTGAACGCCGCCCATGACATCACCGTCATCATTCCAGACTTACGTGGGCATGGCGAATCGATGCTCGGGCAGCCCGGCGATGTGCAATACATTGGGCAGTTAGAACATGATCTTGAAGATCTCAACCTGTATTTACGTGCACAATATCCACAAGCCCAAGTGTACGTTGGCGGCCACTCTTCTGGCGGCGGGTTGGCTGTCCGCTATGGCGGCACAACCGCAACCGCTTTTGACGGCTATGTGCTACTCGCGCCTTACCTTGGCCACACAGCGCCAACCGTGCGCGAGAACTCAGGTGGCTGGGTGCAAGTCTCGCTACGGCGCTACGCGGGCCTTGCGATGTTCAACAATGTGCGTATCCGCGCGTTGAATGCCCAACCGGTGCTGTTCTTCAATAAACCCGCATCTGTTAGCGATCCACTACAGGTCGATAGTTACTCTTATCGCCTGAACGAATCATTTTCACCCACAGATTATGCAACTGAGCTCGCCGCCAACACCGCCCCAATGCTAACCATCGTTGGTGCCGACGATGAAGCGCTGATCGCAGAGGCCTTTACATCGCTGTTCACGCAATATGCCCCTGAGGCGGCCCTTCATCTACTGCCTGCAGTCAAACATCTTGATCTTGTTTCTAACGCAGAAACAGCCCGCCAAGTGGGGCTTTGGCTTGCGGAAGCTGCCGCCAACTAACCAACCAAGCCAAGTTATAACGGCTTTATATCGTTTACCAGTGCAACTTTTGAAACACTAGCGCGTATAACCTGTATATCTAAACATTTAGCTGGCACGTTTTGCCAGATCACAACGTCAGGACTGCTGCATTGGCAGTCAAAACTCGGGAGGGTTTTTCAGATGAAGAGATTACTAACAGTTGGCACCATGTTGTCATTACTCCTATTGCTGCTGGTGGCAACGCCTGTTTCCGCTGTCACTAGCCTTGAAGGAGACACCATCATTATTGAAGCTGATGAAGTCATTGATGATGATGTGTTTATCGGGGCGAATCGGATTGAAGTGAATGGCACAATCAACGGTGACCTGATGTTTGGCGCGAATGAGATTGTGATCAATGGCGATGTCAATGGCAACGTATTTGGCGGCGGCGCATTGATTACCGTAAATGGCGATATTGATGGCAGCATGTTCACTGGCGGGCAACTCATCAAGTTCGGCCCTGAATCTTCAGTTGCTGGTAGCGTTTATGGTGTTGGCAACAGCATTGAATTTGCTTCAGGCAGTGCGGTTGCGCGCAGTATTTATGGTAGCGGTTTTCAAATCTTACTCAATGGGCAGGTTGGCCGTGATGTCAACGTAGGTGGGAGCGCGGTTGCCCTGAATGGCACCATTCTTGGCGATGCAAACTTAAACGTTGCGTCTGCAGAAGACGTCTCCGATTTTGATCCAGAGCAAATGGAAGAAATCATGCGGCGCTTCAACCCTAACATGCCCGATCTTGATATTGATTACATCACCCCAGGCGTAACCATAGGCGATGAGTCTAGCGTTGGTGGCGATATCAACTACTCAAGCACAAATCAATTCGATTTCGGCGGCTTTGAGCCAGAAGGTTCGATCAACGTTGAGGTTACCGCAGACACCGCAAGAGGCTCCGGCCTTTGGGGCAGAATTACCGCCCGCTTAGGGGAATTCATCGCCTTGGCGATTATCGGTTCGCTCTTATTATGGCTATGGCCGCAACTGCCAAAAACGGTGGGCAGAACCATGCGGGAACGCTTCTTGCCAAGTGCGGGCTGGGGAGCACTGAGCTCAATTGTCTTTATGATTGCTATTCCAATCGCAATCTTGCTATTGATCTTATTTACGCTGCTAACCGGCATCATTAGTTTTGGGCAATTAGCAGGCACAGTCCTCTCCTTTGGCGGCTTGGGGCTTTTTGCAGCAATGGTCGCATTTGGATTTATCGCATTTTCTGTCAGCAAAATTGCCGTCAGCACGCTAATTGGCAATGAGCTAATCAACCGTGGCGGCAGTGGCAATCCATATGTCGCATTACTCGTGGGTCTGTTCATTTACCAAATCATTCGCGCCATTCCAGTTCTTGGTTTTGTGATTGCGGTAATTGTTGGCATCGCTGGCGTTGGCGCTTGTATCATTTGGCTCCGCAATCGTAATCAGCAAGGTCAGGCCATGGAAGCGGCTGTATAACGCGCTCCACAATATAACCCATCGATAAGAGCCTGCAATGCAGGCTCTTTTTTTACTTAACTGCATACAGCTTCCGTTCT
>JAHDBW010000386.1 GCA_020630175.1 Anaerolineales bacterium | reverse complement strand
TTCAAAAAAGCTTATCGAGAACGAGTTGATAGAAAAATTTAGAGCCGTTGCCAAATGGTTTTGGTGATAGACAGCCGGTGCCTGAATATAAATTTCCGGGCGGCGGAATTTTAGCACCATCTATTAGGAATTGCTTTTTTGTCTCAGTGATGGGTAACCATACTTCAACCGTGAAGTCTAAGCCTGCCTCTTCCCAAAGAATGGGATAGGGGCTTGGGACAGCTGTTTCCAAATGTTGTGAGTGATGAAGGGTATAGGCGCTATGGTCTATTTGATCCTGTAGGCTGTGTCCAGAATTGATAATAATTGGCAGCGTTTCAGGAATAATGGGTTCCCAGAGGTCTGGTGTGGTGCCATAGATTGTTTCTACGCCAGTGGTCAACGCATAAAATGCGGGTGTGTAGATTGTAGATCCGCCAATAGCGAGCACTGGTTGTTGGGTTTGTTTGGCTAGTGTATAGGCTTCAGCACGGAGTAATTGCGGCGTAGCTGTAAAATCACGAATAAATAACGTTGTCATTAAGCTCACTGCAATTACAGTAACGGTCAATGCTGGTAAGGCAAGCTTACGAAATTGAGGACTTACGGTCTTTAGCAGCATTGTAGCGCCAATTGCGGCCATTATTGCCCATACTGGATATAACAGCGTAAATGCCTTTGTAAACAGCGTACCGCGTCCCAAGGCACCTTGTCCCCAATAAAATAACGCGGCTCCAAGTCCAACGAAAACCAGCTGTCGTAGACGCGGTTTAGCATAAGCGGCCCAAACGCCAACGACCGCAAGCACTAAAAAGAGCGCCGCCCATCCGTTTGAACCCGCTAGGCCATTTAGGAACCACCAAATATCTGGGCTGTACGCTATATTGCTATGATTTGTGAGTGCATTAAGAACGCCCTTTGACCAAAGTAAAGGTTGTCCGGGGCCGAAGTAAGCAAGGAATACGAGCTCTGTTAGCATAATTGGCGCTAATACAGCGCCAATTGCTGTTAGTAATACGCGCCACTTTTGTTGCGACAGTATCTCCCACACTAAGTAGAGCCATAACAGACCCAACGGAACTAAGCTGCTAAAGTGTGCCAAGAGCGTCAGCCCTGTGATAAATGCACACCACGTATAACGCCGATGTAATGCCAGCCATAACGTTAGTAAAAATAGCGGAATGGCGTAGCTCCAATAGGTACGCGTGAAGTATTGAAAGGCAGGTAGTGCCAAGCAAATAAAAACAGCTAGTGTGCCGCTCCACGCGTTTTGTGTATGGCGTTCGGTAAGCTTGTAAATAAGGATGCAGCTTGCCAATGTATTTAGCACATGTAATGCAATTTCTAATTGTGGATGTGCACCAAAAATGCCATAGGTCATGGCTAGAACAAACACAGTCCACATTTTTTCCGTTGAATATTCAAAACAACCGCGAATAATACTCACGGCTGCAACACTTTGGTTTGAGGTATCCAGATGTAGAAAATAACCAGATGGAACTGTACCCACAACTAATAAGACAAGTGCCAGCCCAATTACGAGTAAGAGGCCTGATGAAGACTGAAGTTTCTTCACAATCGACATGCTTAAAAGATTTTTTGCAGAACGAGCTGGTAGTAATGCAATAGACCATTACCGTAACTCGGTGGTACTAAGCAACCTGTGCCTGAATAATAAACATCCATAACATCTAACGGGGTGCGGTAAGACAGTGGCGCTGTTGGCTTTGGGCGGTCTGTTGGCCACCACAATTCGGCGCGGCGTGTTACAGACGCTTCCGCTTTCAATAACGGATAACGCTCTGATAATTCAGGTAACTCGACTATGGTTTGCGTATAACCTTCCGGTGCAAGTCCAGTGGGTTGATAGGTATTTAAGAACAGTAATACAGCATCTTCAGGCGTGTTGGTTTCAACCCAGTCTGCTTGATTTACGAGTACTTCGACGCCGTGTTTTTGGGCAAAATACTGAGGTGGCATGATATTGCCACCAACCTGTTTGATCGGTAATCTAGCTGCGCTTGCTTCGGCAAACCACGTGTTAGCAGTTGGGTAGACTGTCTGGGTGAAGGTTCGCATAAACAGCCCGGTTTGCGCCATAAGCACAGCTAAAATGATAAATAGCCCAAGTGCGGCTGGCTGTTGTACTTGTTCAACCTTAGTAACAAGCCAGTGCAAGCCGATAATTGCAAGAACGACCCAAAAAGGATATTGCAGCACTAACACCTTGGTAAGCATCACACCGCCCCCGGCACCAGCCTGGAGCGTGTAAAAAGCCGCAATTGATAATGCGCTAAGCGTAAATGCAAGGAGTGCTTTATCACGCTTAATGGCAAACGGTGCTGCAATCATCGGAGTTAAGAAAAGAGTCAGCACTAAGCCGTTAGTGCCAATCAGTGCCTCTAGTAACCAATCCCAATTCGGAATTAGTACGGCGTCTGGCGTTGCTAAGCGTGTTAAGACGTTATAAACCCCAATCGTCCAAGGCAGCAATGGATTTGGCCCTAAATGCGCCAACATAAAGAGTTCCAGACAGAATAATGGGAATATCCCTGCTAGTGCATACTTCAACCATGACTTCCAATTTTGTGGCCGTAAAAAGAAAATCGCCAAGAAGATGGTTGAGAAAAAGACAAAGACCATCGCATTGAAATGCGAAATAACAGCGGCGCCAAGCAGTAGCCCGCCCAATAGCCATTTATTACGCATTAACAACACCCAACCCGCAATCAAAAGCAGTGGGGTATAACCCCAGTAGGTACGGCTAAAATATTGGTAAGCAGGTAACGCTTCTAATAAGACGACGGCTAACGTTGCCCACAACACGCTTTGTGTTGTTTTGCGCGTCAAGTAAAAAACGCACACACCGGTCGCTCCGGCAAAAAGAAATAAAATGACTGGCTCTAGCCAATCTTGAATGCCAACGACGGCGTACCCAAACGCTAAGATAA
>JAHDBW010000385.1 GCA_020630175.1 Anaerolineales bacterium | reverse complement strand
TACTCTGGATAGTTCTGCATGAGTTGCTTCACGGTCTCACGCGAACGCTGCCAGATGTCGGTTTTGCCGTATTCTGCCCATTGTGTTGGGTCAGTCCGGTCACCAAGCACTGGATAGAGGAAGTCGGTTTCCATGACTTTTACGGTCAGGTCTAACCCCAAGAAATGGCCCGGACCAGTAACCGCTTCGACAATCGTGTCATAGGCCATAGTTTCTTCGTCCACTTCAATGCCACGGATGGCGCGTAAGGCCATCGCGTTGATTTCATTGTCAATCACAAACGCTTCAAAAGAACAGCCTAACAAACTCGCAAGCATCCCAGCCGATTCATAGACTAAGTTTGCACCCGCCAAGCCAATCATGACATTGTTCATGCCGCGTTCGTAACCGGCTTGCATGTCTGGCACTTTTGAGTCTGGCATCCCTGCGGCAACCCCACTTGGCACGCCAATGGCGTTGGCAAGCTGCGCAGAGGCTGCATTTGCCAGCCCACCTTCGGCGCTACCACCGGTCATTGCACCAGAGCGCATGTCGGCAATAAAGGGCCAGTTACTAAAGATAAATGGATGGCCGGGCTTGATGATTTGCACAAAGGCCAGTGCGGCCAGCGTTTCAGCGTGGGTTTGTACCAGCGTTCCCGCTAAGGTTGGCGCAGCGGTTGCCCCAGTTTGGCCAGCAGTAATCGCATTGATCGGCCAATTGTGTTTGATGGCTTCAAGAATGGTGTAACAAGCATCATCGCCATAGCGCAACGGTGGCACAATCGGACTGGTATGCAGTTTACAAAACGGTCGTTTGGCAAATTCACCCGGCCCACCGGCGGTGATGTCAAAAATTTCAGTAACAGGCGCAACGTTTTCTGGCAGTGTGATGGCAGTGCCAATGCTTTTACGCGTGGCTGCAACCAGCGCATATGCAGTGTTGATATCCAATTCAGCCGGGTCTGGCAGTTCATTGGCAATCACACAGCGGGTGAACCAGTTGACGTTGTCGAGTTGGTCTGAAATACGCGCAAAATCGTAGATGTCTTCCAGCGAAGACGGACGATAATCACCGGAGTCAAAATCTAACGTGGTGATCGCCGCCCCACCAGTGCCGTAATAGACCTTTTCGCCGGAGATATCCAAATCATATTTGGGATCGATCCCGTGCAAGATGATGTCGGTTGGGCAAACTTCAATCAGTTCTTCCATCAATGCCCGTGGGAAACAGAGACGGCCATCGGCATTGAGCGTTGCGCCTTTGGCGGTGGCCATTTCAACAAATTCAGGAATTGAGCCACCCATGCCAACTTCTTCTAAGAGGCGCAAGGCCGTATCGTGGATCTTGCCGATTTGTTCAGCGGTCAGTGGTTTATATTGACCACCCGGCAAGCCAGGGCGAATTGGGCTGACTTTATCGGCGGTTGCAGCGCGGGCTGCTAATCTGGCGGCGCGAGCCTGGCCTCTCTTTGGACGTTTTGCCATAGTTCTCCTGCAGAGAAGATAGTGATAGAGGATAGGAGATAGAAGTTTGGTCCGTTTAGATGTACGTCAACACCTTGCAGCTAAACAACCTCTATCTCCAAGCGCGAAGCGCGCCCGTCTATCGTCTATCTTCACGCCCGTGGGCGAATGTGTTTTGGATCAAAAATTGGTTCGGTAACAACGGTCGCTTTACAGCGGTTGCCAATGACTTGCACTTCGAGTTCAGTGCCTGCTGCGGCATAGTCAGGATCTACAAAAGTGAGGACGATGTTTTTATCAATCGTCCAGCCATAGCCTGCTGATGTCACCACCCCGACGATCTTATCACCGTCATAGACTGGGTCACCTTCATGCGCGGGAGCAACGTCGTTCTCGATAATCATTGGCGCGAATACACGTCGATACGCACCCGTTTCTTTTTGCTTGACCAGCGCGTCACGGCCTAAGAAATCGCCTTTATCAAAATCAACAAAGCGTTGTAAGCCACACTCAAGCGGCGTGAATTCAGAGATCAACTCACCCTTCCACGCGCGGTAGCATTTTTCCATGCGCATCGCTTCGGTGGCCCACAAGCCAAAGTGCACGAGGCCATGGTCGGCACCAGCTTCAATCAACAGTTGATAAACGCCACGGGCGTGTGCATTTGGCACGTGTAGTTCGTAGCCAAGCTCACCGGTAAATGAAACGCGCATGGCCTGCACATAGTGAATGCCAATGCTAATGCGGCGCGAACTGAGCCACGGGAAGGATTTGTTATCCAAAGGATCTTCCGTGACGGCTGCCAGAATGGCGCGTGAGTTTGGGCCTGCCAAGTGAATGGCAGTGTGCGTATCGGTTAGGTTTGTGATGGTCACGCCTTCAGCTGGCGCGTGTTGCGTCAACCAGTCTAGGTCGTGCCATTCAGCAGCAGCGGCGCTCAATAGGATGAAGCGATCTTCTGCGACGCGGGTCACGGTGGCTTCGCTGACCATATTGCCATTTTCAAAACAGAAGTAGGCCAAGCCGATGCGGCCAACCTTTGGCAACTTATTCGTTGAAAGATAGTTGAGGAATTCAGCTGCTTTTGGCCCAGCAACTTCAAAGCGCGAGAAGCCGCTAATTTCAGTAATACCGGCCGTTTCGCGCACGGCTAAGGCTTCGCGTTTTACGTTTTCTGTGTAAGTGGTAAAGCGGAAACTTGGTTTGTGTTCAACGGGGTTGGCAGGATCGTTGAAATACATTGAACGTTCCCAACCGTTGATGTAACCGTTGTACGCACCAGCCGCATTGAGCGCGTCATAGAGTGGCCCCACCTTGGCTGGCCGCCCGGCTGGACGGAATTCACCCGGCAAGTGGAAAACAAACTCTTGTTGATATTCTTCGATTGCTTTGAGGGCGGTGTAATTGACCGTGGCATATTCTGTGAAACGGCGCGGGTCTAAACACCAGCTATCCCATTCAGACTCACCATAAATGATGATTTCGGCCA
>JAHDBW010000066.1 GCA_020630175.1 Anaerolineales bacterium | reverse complement strand
CCTTGTTTCTTCGAAAAAATGACGTTTTCGAGTTATTTTGCGTGAATTTATCGTTTACCCTTATCCAGATTTAAATGCTTATCGATCGGCTGGAATTTCGAAGAGGAGAATGCGGTCATCGGGAACGCGCTGTTGGTCTGGAGCAGCAGTGTCTACGCCAAAATCAAAGCCCGCTAGCCCGCTTGCGTCAAGTTTATGTACTGGTAAGCGCGCAAAGGTTTCGCGTGCATATAGGCCCATATAGACTTCATACGCTGTATCTGATTGCAATTCAACGCCTTCGAAAACAAATGTATCTGGTACAACTTCACCCAGCCCCCAAATTGCGGTGGGGTATGTACCGTAATGCGGCTCGCGATCAATTTGGGCGACGATTTCACCAGTTGTTACATCCACTAGATGCAAGAAAGCAACGTAATTTTGTGAAGGCGCAATGCCTGTAGGTAAATTGAGCGGAATCCCAAACGTGAGATCAACTGCTACGTGTTCAGTCAGTGAAGGTTGGGCATCCAGCAGGAAGATACCTTCATCAAATTGATAAATGCTATCAGTAGAAATAGATGCGGCTTCAGTGAGTACAACTGGCGATTTATAGCGTGCCACGCGCATGGTCTGCGCCCCATCTACTGTTGGGATTTGTTCACGGGATAGCGTATCAATTAGCGTTGCAATCAAGCTGTACTCGCCAGCAATCAGCGTGTCTGGAATTGGCACGGCAAGATTGAACACCACCGGCACACCTGGCTCCCAAGCACGCGGTTGCCAACTGCCATTGAATGGCGTTTGATGCGAACCCCAAACTTTATTTTGATTAGGATCGAACAGCTCTAGCACCAATTCAAAATCGGCCGCAATTGGGCGTTCCGGCGCTAGTACGACAACAATCGACTTCGTCGACCCAGCATCAGCAGGGGTCAAAAAATGTGTGTCATACGTTTTCTGAGCCGCAGCTTTGGCTTGCTGATCAGTCTCAAACAAGCGTTCAGTCTCATTTCTGCTCAAAGGCGTAATGCTGGGATCTGTGACCGTTGCATTAATGGGCACTTGATAGAGTCTAAGTGCCGACTCTGAGGCCTGCGGATCATTGATAATAGCGCGCAACTGCTGATCGAGGTCTAGATAAGACTTGTTAGCATCTGTTGTGACAGAAATACCGTTAGCAAACAACTGCTGTTCGGTTGGACGCAGCTCGCTATACGGTAACGCAGATAATTTGAGGTTGCGTTGTTGAACATGCGTCGTTGGAACGCCGTTACTTGCTAACAACGCTGGCATATCGCTGCCGTCAGAAAGCGATACATAAGCACTTGATAGTAAATTAAGCCGCCATAGTAGATCAAAAGACCTTTTAGAAACAAGGATATTATCGTTTGAAATATACCCGGCCGGTTGTGCATCTGCAGTTGGGCGTTCGGGATCTACAGGAGTAAGCACTGTAACTGCAAAAGGATCAGGAGACGGTCCAACTGAACCAAGATCAACTGACCCATAACGCTCATCAGACAAGTTTGTCAGCAAATAGGCCATTTGAATGCGTTTGAACTCACTCGTTGGCAGCAAGATCCTTTCGTCTGGATGCGCCGCAATGTAGTTATATTGCGCAATTTCAACCTGGCTGAATTTCCACTCTAGACCTTCCATTGCATGCACAGCCGGGATGACTTTTGTATGCAGCGTGACTTGCTGCCACGCGCCAAAGCCAATGACGCACAGCAAGAGCGTATTGCGATAGCGTGGCAAAAGTTGCATCAACCAAGCAACGCCAAATGCCGCAGCAATCACCACCCAAACCGCTGCCCCAGTCATACGATTAGCAGATGGATTGAGGCCTTCGACAGCGATAAGATCTGGCACCAGCATGGCAACCATAAACGCCACGCTAAACCACAAACCACTGCGCTTGCGATATTTGATTAGCAATCCAAGGGTAAGTACTATGCCGACAAATAAAATTGGAGACAGCAAAGGTTGCTCAGACTGCGGTTGATACCCGTTGGTCCATGTCCAGCCCAACATGGTGAACTGTCGCCACAGCTTTGACCAGAACAATGTCATTGCATCGTCAAAGGTCCATAGGAATTGACCTGCGTCTTGTTCTGTACGGGCAGAAAACGTGTATGGATAGCGTAAAAATAGCAGCCATTGCGGCAAGGCAACCAACGCTGCAGAAAACGCGGTGACAAGAATCCCTTTCCAAGCCCCCAGCCAACGCCGCCAATTGAAAAGCGCATCAGCTAGCACGGCTACTGCCAACGCAATTGGGATGAACCGCGCCACAATGTACGCGTATTGGCTTAGCCCCAACACAATTCCGGCTAGCGCAAATGCGCTGTAGCGCTGCGTGCGTAGCCCAAGGAATAGCGCCGCGACAATGGTGAGTTCCAAGACCGGCATCAGCATTGGCTCCAACGCCAACAGTGAATAGGTGTTGTAATACGGCAGAATTGCAAGGCTAAATCCGGCAACTGTGGCCGCCCGCCAAGCAAACTCCCGCGACATGCCGCGCAACACTTCATGCAGCGTGACATAGGCTAGCGGCGCGACCAAAATCCCACTTAACATGGTGATTGCTTTTAGCGTATTCACCGTTGTGCCAAAGACAGTAAAGACCGGCGCGTGCAAGTAAATTAGCAGCGGGTGCGGCGCAAATTGGTGATACACGTAAAAGGAGCGGACGTCATGACGCAGGAAGTCAACGGCATGAATGCCAAGCCGGGCTGCATCGCCATTGACAAGCGCCGGATAACGCCACCAGATCAGCAAATAACTGCTGAGGCTTAACAGAAAAAGACCAATGAGAGTGGTTCGGAAACGCGACATATTCAATGGTCAATAATCAACGGTCAGTGTTCAATTGTCAATATATTGTTGAAAACAATGCAGGAAGAAGCGGTCGCAGCTAGTTTTCTTTACGGAAATACAGCACCGCTGCACCAATAAACCCAATGCTAGAAAAGATAAACCATTGGATGGCATAGCCAAGGTGCGAGCCTTCGTCTAATTCAATTGAGGTTTGATATCTAGGCGCTGTGGCTGGCGCATCGGCAGCGCGCTCAAATTGCCACTCTAAGTAAAACGGCAGTACATCACGGCCGATTTGGCTGGCTAAGCGTTCGGGGTCAATTGTTTGCCACTGATCGCGGCGTTCTGTGGTTTCAGGAGAGCGCAACAAGTCTGGTAACTCTGGGTCATAAAGGACAAAACCAGACAACGTTACTTCCCCTTCGGGCAACAACGCGGCGCGGGCAGTAACATCGCGTTGCTCATTGCTAATCCAACCGGCGTCGACAAACATGACAGCCTCAGACCCAGCAATGACAAACGGTGCCGCAAGGTGATGACCGGGAAATCCCAATCGAGAGCGAATCCCAAGCAGGATATTTTCTTCTCGGATAAATTGGCCAGTGACAGAAATGCGCTGATACTCGCTGGGGGCAGCATTGAGATCAAGATCAATCGGTGGATTTTGCAGCACTTCCTCAACAATGCGGTTGGCTTCACGCCGTTCTTCAAGCCGATTGAGTTGCCAAATCCCCAAAGGAATACAAGCAATGCCAACTAAGATTGAAACGATAATGAGAGAGAAACGAGCGCGAGAACTCATAATTAGAGCGAATCCTGTGCGAGCGTGCCAAACGATTGCAGGCCACTACGAAACTCTGTAACCTGAACACGTTGTAGCACCAAAATAGCAAGCAGCAAGCCAACACCTTCCACGGCAAACACAAGCCCATAAGCCCAGCCCGCAGTTGCGCCAAAGCTCGCAAACAAGTCATGTAGACCGCCGCCCGCAAGCGACGCTGGTCCTTTTGCTAACGCTTGCACAACCGTCCATACGCCAACAAACAAACCGGTATGCGAAGCCGATGTCATATCCATCATGAGCGCAACACCACCGACGGTAAAGAAACCAGAGCCAAAGCCAAGCGCAAAGATCCAGAGGGGCACTACAGAGACTTGGCCTAAAACGCTAGCCATAAACAGCAACCCAAACGCCACCACCATCAGCCAGCAGCCCAAGAACGTGACCCACTTTTTGCCTTTGCGGGGAATTAGAAACATGCCACCAATCAGCATGGCTGAAATTACGCCGACGCCTAAATATGAATTGAAGCGCGTGGTTTGTTCAATTGGCAGTCCAAACACATCGCCGCCAAACGGTTCCAAAATCACATCGTACATGAAGAAAGAAAACATGCTGATGATAAGAAACACAGCAAACCAACGCGTTGACCGATTCGTTGCCACCATTCGTAAGGCGTCCACCAGCGTAACGCTAGTCTCTTGCGCAGAAAGCGGCTGTGAAAGCTTCTGTTCTTGCCCTAGAACGCCAATCACGGCTAGCAGCGCCGCAACGCCACTCCCGACAAAGAACAAATTGACCAAGCCATCAAAGCTATAGTCTTTCATCGCGATGCCGGCGCTAATGCCGGTGGCAATAATGCCAACCATCAGCATTGCCCAAACAATGCCGGTTGCTGGCCCGCGGGCGTCTTCGTCGTTTAGATCTGCAATCAATGCTAGATAGGCTACCCCGGCAACAAACGTTGAAATACCTTCAATTAGAAAGAATAAAAAGCCCAGAAATAAGCGAGTTGAGGAAGGATCTTGCGCTACCCAAACGGCAACCCAAGGTGCGGTACATAACACCGCAATCGTCATTAGTGCGCCACCCCAGATATACCAAGTGCGCCGCCGTTTCAAAATCGGATTACGGTCAGAGAAAAATCCAAAGGGGATCGCAAGAATTGCGCCTAAATAATGACCACCACCAACTAACAAACTGACATGGAAAAGTTCCATCCCCAGTTCAACACGCATCACGCGGTTGAGCACCCCAAGGAAAAGTACAGATAATCCCCCGGCAGCAAGCTGAAAAAGGCCGAGGCGAAATAGTTGAGATTTAGTCATGAAAAGTTCACCAATTCTATGCAAAACTAAGCATTGGTGAAATATATCACAAAGAAAACAGACAGGCCATAACGCATGTCTGTTTTTGCCCTATTTATTAAGTTTACGTCTCAAATTTCTCATATTGAGATGGATCGCTATGCGGCCGCTCGCAAAATTTTTGTAATTTGCTCAAGGTGCACTAAATCATGTGAGTACACTTGCATGCAGGAGTCGGTCATGCTGAAGCTTTCACGTTCGGGGTGAACGCCGCCGCGTTCCCACTGTTCAGCGGTCAAAGAGCGGTAAAAATCAACAAAGTCGGTGCGATGCGTTGCCAATTCCACCATAACTTCGCGTAAGTCGCGGGCGTTGTAGTTATGATCAATCGCGATTTGTTCATGGTCATACGCTGGCAATTGCGGCATGTCTTCATTGACCATCATTTCTGCGCGGTGCATAAAATAGATATCAAAATCATTGATATGCCCCAGCACATCCATAATTGTCCAGCCTTTGTCGCCATCATCTGGATCACGTAATGTTGTCGCTTGTTCTGGGGTTAGCGTAAACAGCAGGTTATTCAGAATGCGGTTGGTCAGCAGCATCTGATCAATATTTTTTTGACGAACAGTATCTAATGTAGTCATAGGGAATTGTGTCTCACTGAAGGTTGTATGAATGATGGAAATTATACGAGCAATTGCCCAATACCACCCGCATATTCTGTGACAATGTTAATACAGTGCCAGTATGCTACTTTACACAAAAATTAGAATTGAAAACCTTGTGCGTCAGGAGATGCACCATTACGTAACGCAGACTATCCTAAATGACAAAAGCAATTGAAGTAACAGAGCTTGTCAAACGTTATAAATCGGCAGATACAAACGCTGTTGATAACATTTCGTTTGAAGTAGAAGCCGGTCAGCTTTTTGCCTTGCTTGGCCCGAACGGCGCTGGCAAAACAACGACTATTTCCATCTTGAACACTACGCTTGCACCCACCGGCGGCGTGGCAAAAATCGCTGGCTATAACGTCAACACGCAATCTTCAGAAGTGCGCCAAAATATTGGCGTCATTTTTCAAAATCCAAGCTTGGATATGAATCTGACTGCTGAAGAAAACGTGCGGTTTCACGCCATCTTGTACGGGTTATACGGCTTCCGGCCTACCTACCGAATGATGCCAAAGGCCTACCGCAATAAAGTGGAGCAATTGGCCAGCATTTTGGGCATTGAAAAGGATATTTTCAAGCCAATCAAAACCTTTTCAGGCGGCATGAAACGCAAGCTCGAAATTTTGCGCAGCCTGCTACACGAGCCCCGCGTGCTCATTTTGGATGAACCCAGCGTTGGGCTAGATCCGCTGAGCCGCCGCAACTTATGGGAATACATTCAACAGGTGCGTGAAGACAGCGGCACCACGGTGCTGCTGACCACGCACTATTTAGATGAAGCCGAAGGTGCCGATACATTGTGTGTCATCAATCAAGGCAAAATTGTGAGCTATGGCTCGACGCAAAAGATCAAAGCTGAGTTGGTAGAGGAGTATTTACTTCTAGACGCTGCTGACCGCAATGCGTTGCGAATGGAACTCACCAGCAAGTCCATTCCATTTACCGAAGAAGGCCAAATTCGGGTCAATGCACAGCCAGAAGATATTCATGATTTACTGCGCAGTATTGAAACACCGCTGACCTCAGTTGAAACACACCTGCCGACCCTTGAAGACGCATATTTAGCCATCACCGGCGAGGTAACCGTATGATCCGTGAACTTAATGGCATTCTGGCACTCGCCTACCGTGACGTCACTAAATTGCTGCGCGACAGACCGCGCATGGTCAGCACATTGGTCTTTCCATTTGTGTTTATCGCAATTTTGGGTGGCAGTTTCCAAGCCAGCTTTGGCTCTGAAATGGGCTTCAATTTGCTTACCTTCACCTTCACTGGCGTGTATGCACAAACGTTATTTTCATCCGCAGCCCAAGGCATTGTGTCGCTGATTGAAGACCGCGAAAACGATTTCAGTCAAGAAATTTTCATCAGCCCAATCTCACGCTATTCAATTGTGTTTGGCAAGATCTTTGGGGAAGCGATGGTGGCCCTATTCCAAGGGGTGGCAATGATTTTGTTTGCGTTTATTTTGCGCATTCCGGTCACACCGTTGCAATTAGGCGGATTGTTGTTCGTGGGCACAATTGCCAGCTTATTCGGGGCAGCCTTCGGGATGTTAATTATGCCGAACTTGCCTAATCAACGCGCTGCAACGCAGATCTTTCCGTTTTTGATCTTCCCGCAGTTTTTCTTAGCTGGCGTTTTCAACCCGCTACGCAATTTGCCGTGGTACTTAGACGTGCTGTCACGCATTTCTCCGATGCGCTATCCGGTTGACCTCACGCGCAATATTTTCTATGCCAACTCAGAAGAGTACGCGCAAGTGGTGTTAGACACACCGTTGATGAATATCACCGTCATGGCCGCGATGTTTGCCGTGTTTATGGTCGTAGGCACGTGGAGTTTTGTAAGAAACGAGCGCAATCGGTAAATTGCGCACAGCTTAAAAACAAAAAGCCCAGTGATGAAAATTCATCACTGGGCTTTTTTATTATCAATCTAACTACGCTTAAGCAGCCGCAGCAGCTTCTTCAGCGGCTTCTTCTAAGCCTTCCAAGAAGTGTTGCGCATCCAAGGCAGCTTGGCAGCCACTACCCGCCGCAGTAATCGCTTGGCGGTACCAATCGTCTTGTACGTCACCACAAGCAAACACGCCCGGAATGTTGGTTGCTGATTGGTGTTGCTTGTTTTCAGAGGTCAGAATGTAGCCATTGTCTTTCATATCAACTTGGCCTTTGAACAAAGCTGTCGTTGGCGTGTGACCAATTGCCACAAAGAACCCTTCTACAGGAATAGTGCGCCGTTCACCGGTCACGGTGTTGTGGAGTGCCATGCCTTCTACGGCGTCTTCACCAACAACGTCTTCAACAACGGTATTGACGATAATTTCAATCTTCGGATTGGCCTTTGCGCGGTCAACCATAATTGGGGAAGCGCGGAATTCATCACGGCGGTGCACCAAGTAAACCTTGTTAGCAAAGCGGGTCAAGAACCCAGCTTCTTCCATTGCGCTATCGCCACCGCCAATTACCGCGATGTCTTTGCCGCCAAAGAAGAACCCGTCACAGGTTGCACAGGTGCTTACACCACGGCCCATCAGGCGGGATTCGTTTTCTAAGCCTAGCAAGCGGGCTTTTGCACCGGTAGAAATAATGACCGTATGCCCTTCATACACATCATCATCAATCCAGACTTTCTTGACTGCGCCTTCCAATTCAACCTGGGTGGCGTCAGCGGTAATAATTTCAGTGCCAAAGCGCGCTGCTTGGGCGCGCATTTCAGCCATCAATTCCGGCCCCATGATGCCATCACGGAAGCCCGGGAAGTTTTCAACTTCAGAGGTCAACATCAATTGACCACCTGATTGATAGCCTTCAATCAACAATGGGTTCAGATTTGCGCGGGCTGCATAGATTGCAGCTGTCAAGCCAGCTGGGCCAGATCCAACGATAATTACGTTTCGTACACTCATGGTGTTTCCTCGATTTTAGTTAGTTAGTTTTAATTTATTGTACGCCGTGGTGCGTAATTGATAAATATAGAAATTGTTACAGAAATAACAGCGCGATCTATTGGCTCAGTGTTGCCAAATAGAGACAAAAAAGGCCGAGTGATTGTCACTCGGCCTTTCATTTTTCAAGACAAACTTTCGCGTTGACTTACGCGCCGCTTGGCATTGGCAATGGGCCAGATCCATGCGTTGAAGTGTCTGAGCCACTGTCATTTACAACTGGTTTTTCAGTTGTTTCTACAACAGGAGCGACGGCTTCATCTACTTCAACACTTGGTAGATCTTCGCCGTTCCAAACAGCTTCAAATTCATGCATGTTCAGCGTTTCATGTTCAAGTAACGCTGCGGTGACTGCTTCTAGTTGGTCGCGATGTTCATCCAAAATCTTACGCGTATTGGAATATGCATTGTCAACCAATTCAGAAACTTCAGCGTCAATCTTTTCAGCAACAGCGTCTGAGTAGTCGCGTTGTTCGCTAATTTCACGGCCAAGGAAAACCATTTCCTCTTTCTTGCCATAAGCAATCGGGCTAAGGTCTGGGCTCATCCCCCATTGGGTAATCATCGCGCGGGCAATTTTGGCAACTTGTTGCAAATCGCCAGAAGCGCCGTTTGTAATTTCATCAGCGCCAAACGCAATCTCTTCAGCAACGCGGCCACCTAATGCAATCGACAGTTGGTTTTTCAAGCTACTGCGCGTCATCAAGGCTGAGCCTTCTTCATCAGGCAAGAACCATGTCACACCGCCAGCCATGCCGCGCGGCACAATGCTAACCTTGCGAACGCGGTCTAGCCCTTCAAGCACCCGACCAATCACTGCGTGGCCAGCTTCATGATAGGCCACAACTTTACGCGTTTGTTCAGACTGAACGCTGCTTTTGCGTTCTGGGCCAAGCTGTACGCGTTCAATTGCATTTTCCAAATCCATCATCCGGATTTGTTTTTGATTACGGCGAGCAGCCAAGATCGCGCCTTCATTGACCATATTTTCAATATCGGCCCCAGAGAAACCTGGTGTTGCTTTTGCAAGTACGCGCAGATCTACATCTTTCGCCAATGGCTTACCACGAGAGTGCACACCCAAAATTGCTTCACGCCCTTTCACGTCAGGACGATCAACCACAACTGAGCGGTCGAAACGACCTGGGCGCAGCAATGCAGGATCTAGAATGTCTGGGCGGTTGGTTGCAGCAATAATAATGATGGTTTGATCGGTTTCGAAACCGTCCATTTCCACCAAGATTTGATTGAGCGTTTGTTCACGTTCATCATGGCTACCACCCAACCCAGCGCCACGTTGGCGCCCAACAGCATCAATTTCATCAATGAAAATGATACAGGGGTGATGACGGCGCGCTTGTTCAAACATATCGCGAACGCGGCTTGCACCAACACCCACAAACATTTCAACAAATTCAGACCCAGAAATTGAGAAGAACGGCACACCAGCTTCACCAGAAACGGCCTTAGCCAGCAACGTTTTACCAGTACCCGGAGGGCCAATTAGCAAAACACCGGCCGGGATGCGAGCACCGAGCGCTTTGAACTTCTCAGAGTCCTTTAAGAACTCAACAACTTCACCAAGCTCTTGCTTTGCTTCGGGTAACCCGGCTACATCGTCAAATGTAACTGTGGGCTGTTCCCCCGTAAACATTTTTGCCTTACTCTTCCCAAAGGACATCGCCTGATTGTTTGTGCCTTGGGCTTGCCGCAGCATGTAGTAAATAATACCGACAACCAGTAATGCAGGGAGCATGAAGCTCACGAAGTTTAGAATGTTGCCCCAATCACTTGGGCGCTTGATCTCGATATTTGTCTTGGTGAGATCAACACCAAGGGGTTGCAATTGCTCTTGCAGAGACGATTCAGGAGCCTTGCGGCCTTCACGGATCACTGGTTCGCCCAAGCCATCCTTTTCCTTCATCTCAATTTCAAGGTTATCTCCGCCAACTACAATCTTTTCAACAGTGCCTTCGTTAATGGCCGTGACAAGTTGTGAAAGGGACATTTCCTCATTGGGTGACTGTTGGTTACGTACACCAATTACAATTGCAGCGATTGCCACAAAAATAAGGACGTATACCATCATTTGTCTAGCCCGATTTGAATTCACAGAGTTACCTCCAAAGAGTTTGCAAGCTAACAAATAGAGCTAGCTTACAGATAATTTTGCCTTGCCCACATCACGTCACTTGATTAAAGATGGACGTCGGGGAGGATATTCATATTACCCTACTACAAATAGCATTGGACTTTTATTAACGTCCTATTATGGCGTAGTAAATGGGGAGTTATTCCGACAGGTGCGCGTAGCTTTCGTTAGATCTCTTGCAAGAAAAATGTGAACTGCACACACTTGTTACATTATTCACAAATTATACCAACGTCACCGATTACAACCATGAGAGTAAACTGAACGTGGCATCCAGAATAAATCCAATCGGTTGCACAACCCCTGCTGGCGCAAATGGATTGCGGTATGCAAAGTACACCATGGTCCAAAGTGGAATGAGCCCAAGCACTGCAATCAGCGCAACGCCCACTAAAACATAGTACATCCAATCGATTTCTTCCGCCCCAGCATCAATCGGCTGTGAGCTTTCTGGGTAACGCCGCGTTGAACCAGTTGGTGCAGATCGGTTTGGCGTCCGCCGTGGTACAACCCGCTGCGATGTAGACCCAGAAGATACGGGGCCGGTTTGCGGGCTAATCCCGCTCGTCTTACGGCGTGGCGGATGTAAGGGATTGGTGCGTGGCCCCGTTGCAATGCCATTTTTAGGCAATGGATTGGTACGTGGCACAGTTACACCAGCCGGTGCTGGTGCTTGCGTTTTTACAGGTTGACGCTGCCGCGCCGTCGTTGCCCCTGAAGGCGCTTTGGCTGGCGGTCGCGCAGCTGGGTAAACGTTGGTCGCTTCATTACCGTGCTTGCGGTAAGCGCGCAGAATATGCCCAAGCTGATCGGCGCTCCGGTAACGCTGTCCGTTTTCTTTCGAAAGTAGTTTTGAAACAATGCGCTCAACGGCTTCTGGCACGTTGGGATTGATACTGCGCACAGATGGCGGCGCGTCACGCAGGTGCATCACGGCCAAATCTTGCGGATTTTGTGCCTGAAACGGCAGCCGTCCCGTCAGCAGTTCAAAGAACACCACCCCTAATGAATACACATCAGATGCAGGCGTTGGTGCTTCCCCGGCGGCCTGTTCAGGTGAAAAATACTGTGGGCTACCCCACACAACATCATGTTTTTCGCCCGGCTTGATGGTTGAAAGCGCGCGTGCAATCCCAAAGTCCGTCACTTTCATGCGGCCTTCGCTGGTAATCAGCACGTTTTGAGGTTTGATATCGCAGTGCACAATGCCAGCGCGGTGCGCATACCCCACACCAGAGCAAATCTGGATCATGTGGTCAATGGCTTCATTGAGTTGGTATGGCGCTTTCTGACGAATTAGCGTTTTCAGTTCACTACCATCAATGTATTCCATCACAATGTAGTAGCGCATGCCGTCTGCCCCAAAGTCGTGCACTGTCACAATATTGGGGTGCATGAGGTTTGCCGCAGAGCGGGCCTCTTGTTGAAAACGAGTCAAAAACTCATGATCATGCGTGAGGTCTTTGCGAAGAATCTTGATAGCAACGTTACGCCCCAGAGACAAATCTTGGGCTTTAAATACAACAGCCATGCCACCGGTGCTGATGTGCTCCAGTAGCCGATAGCGGCGGTTTAGTAAGTGGTCGTTACTCAAAAGAAAATAGGTCGCAAAAATTTATAGTGCAGGTATGTTATTGTACCGTGTCCACACTTTCGAATGCAATCATAAATCTGAATATTTATGATATTTTTCAGTGACCGAAGTCATAACAAACGTCATTCAAACCAATCATAAAGATAAGCGATGCATATTATATAAACGTTTGACCCTTTATAATTCCGTAAAGCACAGTCTGATCTGCGCTTATCTGATGCACACCGTCATTTATCGTTGCCCCAGATTATCTTTTGGTACTTATTTTGTCTCGACCACAGCGCAAAGCCGTCATTATTCACAATCCAGTCTCTGGCCGTTTTCCAGCATTACCGCTGATTCAGCACGCGGCAGACTTAATCCGCGCCTATGGGTGGCAGGTTGAGATCCAGCTTACTAAAAAAGGTGGCGATACGGCCCGCCTCACCAAGCTAGCGCGTGACAATCACATTGATGCCGTATTTATTGCGGGTGGTGATGGCAGTATTGGTACCGCCGCCAGCCAACTCATTGGCAGTGACACAACATTAGGCATTATGCCAACCGGCACAGCCAACGTCTGGGCCAGAGAGCTAGGGCTGTATGCCCCTATGCATCCGTGGGCCGATGCGCTCACAGAAGCCGTCAAAGCCCAGTTAGACGGGGAAGAACGCCCGATCGATGTTGGCACTTGTAATGAGAACGCCTTCATATTATGGGCAGGCTTTGGCTTTGATGCGCACGTGGTGGCTGGCGTAGAACCGCGCCAACCCATTGAAAAGCGCTTTGGCAAGCTTAGCTATGCAGCAAAAGGATTGTGGGCCTCCACCACTTGGGAACCCACCCCAATGAAGATCCATACGCAGCACAAGACCTACGACCATGACATGCTGTTTAGCCTCATCACCAATATCCAGCTGTACGCCGGTGGTTTGGCAAAAATTGACCCTAACGCCCGCGTTGATGATGGCAATATGACACTCTGGGCGTTTGAAGGCGATCACTTTATTGATGCATTCGTGCTTGCCACGCGCATGTTGCAACAAACGCACTTTGAGCATGCGCACACCCACATGGAACGCGGCACCCACTTTGTAATTGAAGCGCCACGCCCTATTCCAATGCAATTTGACGGCGAAGTCATGGGAAACATCACGCACGCTGAAATCAAAATTCAAGCCAACGCGCTGAAAGTCTTCAAAACCACCAACGTCAATCCAACCCTGTTTAGCACTGAACGCAAATAGTTTGATAGAGTGTTAAGTGCTTTGAAGGGCAAGTGCTGTTTTCGCTCACTTATCCCGCAGAACCTTCTATAAAAGAGCGCCTTTGAAGGCGCTTCGCTGGCGCTGAACGCCCAGCAACCCAGTCTGACTAAAACTTTATGTCTGTAAACACCCAATCCAACGCAGATTGGCCGATGGCCGGTGCCAACTCTCAGCGGTCTTCTTGGTCACCCGAAGATGTGCCGGGGCAGCTCTACCCAAATTGGTTTCGGCCAATTGAGCCGTATATCTCGCAAAAAGTGCAACTCGTTGCCGCCAATGACACCATCTTTATTGCCACTGCCAACGGTTTATATGCCATTGACGCCGAAGACGGCAGCGAGAAATGGATTTACGCCACCACGCGCCCGTTGGGACACTCGCCAACTATTCAAAATGGAATCGCCTACGTTGGTGGGCTAGATAAATACGTTCACGCAATCGACATAAACACCGGCGAAGGGCGCTGGACATTTGCCGCCAACAGTGGCTTCCAAACCAGCCCGGCAATTGACGCCGACACCATCTACCTTGGTGATCGTTCTGGCATGTTCTATGCGATTGAAATTACTGGGGAAAATGTCGGCAAAGCAAAGTGGCAATTCCAAGCAGCTGGTCCCATTCTATATTCTGCGGCCCTGACAGACACCCAAGTCTTTTTTGCGGCGGAAGACGGCTCAGCCTATGCCCTAGACATTGAGACAGGCGATCTAAATTGGAAAAGTGAACAGTTGCCGGGTGCAGGCTTTCAGTCTTGGTGGCCGGTTATTTATGAAGATTACGTCATCTTCAGCGGCAGCAACAACTACCGCACGCGCATTACACCCGGCTCCATTCGTGACCATTTACATGACTGGGAATTGGATGAACTCTACCTCAACCATGATGCCGCCCCAAAGGGCAAGCTGATTGGTCAACTTGGTCAGCGACCGGGAAAATGGGTAGCCAATACGCCCACTATCGATGCCACACCAACCTTAGACTACCTAAACGCCAAACCGTGGCGGCGCAGCGTATTCGTGCTAGACCAAACCACTGGCGAGCAAGCTGGCGTTGCGCCAATCCCATGGGCATGGACCCACAACGGCACCCGCTATCCCCCGATCATTGGCGGCGATGGCGCGCTCTACAACCTAAACAGCTACTTATCTGACCCAGCCATTGCCGGCGGACACATTAGCGCGTGGGAGCCCGACTCGCCTTACATCAGCCTCATTAGCGCCGATTGGAATGCAGTCGATGAGCCAATGGGGGTTTCAGCCGGTGGCAACACCATTTATTGGAATCTATGCTGTGATCGTGAAGCTGGTGCAATTGATATCAACACGCCAGAAGAGCTGTTTCCAACCCGCTACCGCAACGGAATTCGCCCCTCCACCGGCGACACAGACCCCTCACGCGAGTGGCGTTACTTCAATTACAGTCTGGCCGCGAGTGCACCAGGCTACAATGAATACTTTTACGCTGGCCAAGCCCATCTTTCTTATGGCGAAGCCGATGGCGTCTACGGTAATCACGGTGATGTAAACGCGCCAATCCCTTATAAAGGCCGGGTTTACATGCATCGGGGCAATTCCGTGATTGCTTACAGCCCAGACACAGCACCGATTGAAGCCAAACCAGCCAGTAAAACGGTAGCGCCCGTCAGCGCCGACCCTAATCCACAATCCGCCGAAGAAATTCGACAGCGCCTGAATGCAGAAATTGCAAAGATCCTTAGCGCTGGTCACTTACGGCCCGGCTATACCAGCCACGGCGTGTTAGATCTCTGGCAAAGCAATATTCTGGGCGATGATTTTTCTGATTATTTCCATCAGCCAGCCGAAACTATCTGGACATTGCTGCAAGCGTTGCCCCATCTTGATGCCAACATGCAGGAGCGCACCAGCGAATACCTCCAAAGTGAGTACCGCGACTACCGCCCGCATTTAGTCAACCACATTGGCTGGCAGAATGGCGCCGCCCGCGAGGCCTTTGGCATCCCTCCAGAAATCCAAACTGAGATGGAGCAGTATGCGCAAAAAGAAAAGAACTGGGTGTTCCAAGAGAAAGGCATCTGGGGCACTAATCCTTTTGCCTTCTACGTGCTCTGGAAATATGCCGAAAAATTTGATGTGGCCTCTGGTATTTGGACAACAGTCAACGGCCAATTGGAGCGCCCCCCAAAGCGCAGCGTTTTAGAGCGCTTGCCGTATGTTCACAATGCGTTCATTGCTGGCTACACCGGGTATTTAGCACTGCAAAAGATGGCTGGGCAAACGCCATCACGCTTAGTACAACTGCGCTTACGGCGGCTAATTAGCTTACGAATTCGCAATTTCAGCACTGCCTCGCAGTTTGTAGATGATGTGCCGCAAGCCTATGGCAACAGCTTCAACGTTGAATCAAATTTCATGTATATGACGCCCGAGCTCGCCACGCAACTGCGCAAACGGATTCCCGAACAAATCGAGGCCGCCATTCGTAAATCAACGCGCTTGGCCCCGTACTGGTTTGTATCAGGTGCCCAAGAGGCCATCTTAGAAAATTCAATTGCGCCCTTACGGCAAGCCCACGCAATTTTCACTGCGCAAGCCTGGTTAACAGACATGTCCGCGCCAGAACTCTCGACTTATGTAGACGAGGCATTCTTCGCCCGCGGCGACTTGTATTACATCCAAAAACTGGCGCTAACCTTGCAGGCATATCAAGACAATAAGATCGACAGAACTGAATAAATTAGCGCCCTGATTGTGCTATACTGTCGAAAAATTAGATTTACAAAAAAAGGACTTCTAAACTGTGGTTACTTCACTGAATATTCTTATCATTATTATTGGCGTGGCATTGGTTGTCACCGTTGTATTGCAAAGCAAAGGCGCTGGCCTAGGCGGTATGACAGGCAGCAGCGAAGGTGGCGTATATCGTGCGCGCCGTGGTGTTGAAAAACTCATTTTCCGCATCACCATTGCGTTGTCAGTGGTCTTCTTCGCCCTTGTACTGACCATGCTATTCATTTCATAAACGTAACTTACGTCTATAAAATTTGATAAAAAGCCTGTTGCATTGTCAACGGGCTTTTTTATTGTCTGTTCGCACCGCAGGTTGGCAAACGTCCATTAGACCACTCGCCCACCATCACACTACCCAACTACTGCATACACAAACGATCCCAACTATAATTGCGCCCACATGAGACTCATTCGTATTCAACTATTATTGGCAGTCATTGGCATTGGCAGCGTCCTTGGCTTGCTATCGTTTTATTCCGGTTCCGATAACGTCGTCACAGAGGAACTTCCTAGCGCTGGTGGCACATTCGTTGAAGGGATTGTGGGGCGTCCACAACAGCTCAACCCGCTATTCCCACCGCAGAATGATGCCGATCGCGATATTCGGCGTTTAGTCTACGCTGGGCTAATTCGGTTTGATGAGCGCGGATTACCGACGCCTGATCTTGCCGAAAGCTGGGCGGTTAGCGCGGATGGATTGTCTTATTCATTTGTAATGCGTGAAAACTTACGCTGGCACGATAATGAGCCGCTCACCATTGATGATGTGGTCTTCACGCTGCAATTGTTGCAATCGCCCGACTTACCTGCCTCAGAAGGCCTAGGCGAACTGTGGCAAAGCATTACGATCAAGAAAATCAACGAAACCACACTCAAGCTAACGTTGACAGAGCCATTTGCCCCCTTCTTGGATTACATGACCTTTGCAGTGTTGCCAAAACATATCTTTGAAGCCGGCGCCGCTGTGGGCACCATCGATGAAAGCACGATGATTGGCGCGGGGCCGTTCCGCGTGCGCACCATCAATCGCACAACAGATGACGCAATTACTGACATTCTGCTCACTAATCATCCAACTTATCAAGGCACATTACCTTACCTGAGCCAAGTGCGCTTAGTCTTTTTTGATACAGAAGAGACCGCCCTGCAAGCCTATCAAAGCGAACAAATTGATGCACTTGGTGGGCTAAGCCCCAGCGCGCATGACACGATGGCCGCGAATCTAGACACCAACCTGTTTAGCAGTCGTTTACCTGAATACAGCGTGTTGCTCGTCAATCAGCAAGATGAAGCGCTGACCTTTTTTCAAAGTCGCCGCGTGCGTCGTGCAATGGCATTGGCCATCAATCGAGAGCGAATTCTGCGCACGGTGCTTGAAGGCAAGTCATTTATTGCAACAGGGCCAATTCTGCCCGGCACTTGGGCCTACGATGATGGTCTAATTCGCCTAGAGCAAGACTTAGCAGAGGCCCAAAGCCTAATGACCGCAGCCGGATGGGTGGTGCCTGAAACGGCGATCCCCGGTACAGAAGACTATGTGCTACAGCACGATTCTGAAGAGGAAGTGTTCGAGTTTGAGTTATTGGTCGCCGATACTGAGCTCTCAAAAGCCATCGCCGCTGCAGTGATTCAAGACTGGGCAGAATTAGGCATCCGAGCCACAATTGCCGTTTCACCAGCGAACACGATGATTGGTCAACAAGTTGAGCCACGTAGTTTTGACGCAGCGCTGCTCAACATCAGTTTTAGCGACACGCCAGACCCTGACCCCTATCCATTTTGGCACCAGACCCAAATTGAAGGCGGGCAAAATTACAGTGGCTATAGCGATCGTAAAATGAGCGAAATGCTAGAGCAAGCACGCATCACGCCAGCATTGCAAACCCGCAAAGAATTTTACGAGCAATTCCAACAACGCTTCCAAGCGCAAACGCCAGCAATTTTGCTGTTCCATCCAATTTATACGTATGCCGTGCGGAACAATGTGCAAAATGTGCAAATGGGGACCCTGTTGCAACCGGCAGATCGGTTCACAACACTCTCGCGTTGGTACTCACAAACGCGACGGGTAGAAGTTGGGGGCTAAAGCACCGCTATAAATC
>JAHDBW010000384.1 GCA_020630175.1 Anaerolineales bacterium | reverse complement strand
GTATAAAAACACTTTACTTATCACATAGCAGCGCATTGCGTTATCCAGAACTCAGGTTAAATACCAGAATCCAATAGGCCACATAAAAGAGACCCATCATGAAACTAAAAGACAAAGTCTGCTTAATTACCGGTGCCGCCAATGGCATTGGCTGGACAACTGCCAAAAAATTTATTGCTGAAGGCGCGACCGTTTACGGGTGCGATCTACAAGCGTTTGATATAAGCGCACTGGGGCCAAACGCGCATAGTGCCGCCGTGGACGTGGTTGACCGCGCCGCCGTGGATGATTGGGTTGCCAGCGTAATTGCAACAGCCGGGCGGATTGACGTGTTGGTTAACAACGCCGGCATTACCCGCGACGCGCAGCTGGTAAAAGCACGTAGCACGGGCGAGATTGTGGGCGGCATGTCTGCTGAGGATTTTGATCTGGTGCTAGATGTAAACCTAAAAGGCGTGTTCCACTGCACACAAGCGGTTACGCCCCACATGATCAACCAACGTAGCGGTGTCATCCTAAGCGCCTCTTCTATTGCGGGGCTGGATGGCAACTTTGGCCAAACAAACTACGCCGCCACCAAAGCTGGCGTGGTTGCAATGAGTAAGGTCTGGGCGCGTGAACTTGGCCGCTATGGCATCCGCTCTAACGTGGTGGCACCGGGCTTTACCCTAACCGCAATGACCCGCAAAATGCCAGAAAAGGTATTTGCCAACATTGTCGCGCACATCCCCTTGGGCCGAGCCGGAGAAACAGAAGATATCGCCAACGCTTACGCCTTCCTGGCCTCAGATGAAGCGAGCTTTATCAACGGCGCAACGCTGCGGGTGGATGGCGGCGGGGTGAACGGCACATAGCGCGGCACTACCTTTTAGTAAATTACTTTGCATGAATATTCGTTACGTTGTAACGTTGCCTATGCAAAAAATAAGCCGCTTACTTAATTTAACACTCTTGGCAACGGCGCTAGCCTGCGTTGTGGGCTGCACGGGCCAAACGGAACCGGTGGCTTCCACCACAGCGCTTCCTAGCCCGATTGTGATTGTTAGCACGCATACCGCAACGCCGCCGCCCACAGCAACCCATACCGCAGCACCTACGGCAACGGAAGTACCGACAGAGGTTCCAACTGCCGCGCCAACGCCGACTCCGACGGAGTATCAGCAGCCGGTAATTTCTACAGACAATGCCAGCTTGGTGCAAGCCATCAATGCCGTTGGTGGCGGGCTTGTGAGTGATGTTAGCTTTAGTGCAGATGGTCAGTTCTTAGCGGTTGGTAGCGCAACTGGCGTCACGCTTTACACCTACCCTGACTTTAAAAAACGCCTCACAATCCCAACCCCAGGTGGTGAAATCTTAGAACTTGCATGGTCCCCAGACGGCAACTACATTGTTGGTGCTGATTGGAATGCGGCCTATGTTTGGGACGTTGTCACAAAAACGCTCATCAATACCAAGCCGTTAGAGGCGTACTGGATTCGGAACATCAAATGGAATGCGGCGCAAACCATGGTGGCCACGGTTGGATGGCGTGGCAGCACTGAAATTTGGGATCCGTTTACAGGCGAAACGCTGCAAGTCTTGCCCTCATCTGGAGACTTGGCCGCCGCGTGGTCCATTGATGACCAGCAACTGGCCGTTGGCGGGCAAGCCGGTAACATCATCATTTGGAACGTTGCCACCCAAACCATTGATGCCTATCTCAATGCAACAGATGAAACGATTTCTGTTGTGGAATGGTCTGCGGATGGCACCCAATTATTAGCAGGCGACCATTACGGAACCGTGCGTATTTGGGATGTTGCCAGCCGTGAAGTTCTCCGGGTGTTCAATGATCACCGCACCATGAATCCAGGCGAAACGCGCTACATGACGATTAGCGATGCCGGTTGGTCACCAGATAACGCCTTAGTGGCAAGCATCACAAGATCCACAGACCCCTTACTTTGGAACCCGCTCACTGGCGACATCATTGCCGAGTTCAAGAGCAATACGTTCCGGTTTGAGAGCTTAGCCTGGCACCCTTCTGGAGATCATTTTGTAACGGCCACGGAAGGTGGCGAACTTACTGCGTGGAATACGCGCACAAAACAGCTTGAACGGACTTTTGGCGATTTAAGTGCAGAACTACTCACAGTAGACTGGGCGCCAGACAGCCAAAGCATTATTGTCAGTGGAACCAACGCCCATCTGCAAATTCTAAACACCACAACTAATGAAACCGAACACTACCTAAAAGGCCATGCTGCCGAATCGCCCGTTACCGTTGCGCGTTGGTCGCCAGACGGCACGAAGATTGCCTCCGGCAGTTTAGATGAAAGCTTCCGCGTGTGGGACGCAACCACAGGCACCACAATTTTTGTCGATGCCACCATCCACACTGACAACGTTATTGCGGCCGCATGGTCGCCGGATAGCCAACGGGTGGCTTCGGGCAGTGCCGATGACAGCATCCAGATTTGGGACGCCAATACCGGCGACCATTTAAACACGCTATTTGCAATTACAGGCGCAGTGACCACCTTAGAATGGTCGCCAGACGGCACATTGCTAGCGGCAGGGAGTTCCGATGGCCGCGTCCGCGTCTGGGACCCAAACACAGCCGAAGTGGTCAACTATCTATATAGCCACGGGACATACCTAACCGATGTCACTTGGAATCCGCAGACGCAAATGCTCGTCAGCACAGACAATTTTGGGCGCATCAACTTTTGGAACCGTGAAGCCGAAGCCGTTGGAACTGTTGTGATGGGCACCCATAAAGGCGTCTCTGCTTTGGAATGGTCGCCCGATGGCACCATGTTTGTAACCGCAAACAGCCTAGCAGACAACATCAGCATCTGGGATGCCGCAACCAACGAAATCATCATCACCTTAGACGGCCATACCGCCATCCTCCAAGACGTGGCTTGGTCCAGCGATGGCACGCAAATTGTGTCTGTTAGCGG
>JAHDBW010000065.1 GCA_020630175.1 Anaerolineales bacterium | reverse complement strand
TATTTTGTGGCGTTTGATTTTCAAAATTCCCAAGTCAACCTATAAGCCGTGTTCTGTCTTTGTAGGATCATCTATCTGGGACGCCTGTTGCCAGACGCCTCGTGCAGTCTACCCGCGGTTCAATGCGACGGGTCGCCGCTCACCGCTGCTTGACCTTGCTTCGCGTGGGGGTTACCTAGCCGCTGCTGTTACCAACAACGCTGGTGTGCTCTTACCACACCGTTTCACCCTCGCTTTTCCCGAAGAAAAAGCAATTCACTTCTCTGTGGCCCTTTACCGGCGGATCACTCCGCCCGGACGTTATCCGGCACGCTACCCTGTGAAGCACGGACTTTCCTCAATGCTCACGTAAACGCAAACACTGCGATCCCCCGGTTGACTTGGGAGCCACAGTTTACGACTTATGAAATCAAATCGTCAAGCGTGTAAAATTTCATTACAACTATGACAGACCAAAACCCGCTCATTTCTATTGCAATGCCAGTCTACAATGCGGCAGATACTGTTGGTATTGCAATTAAGTCTATTCTTTGGCAAACCTATCAAAATTGGGAATTGCTAATTCTGGATGATGGCTCCACTGACCAAACGGTGGCTGTTGTGCAATCGTTTTCTGATTCACGCATTAAGCTACACGTCGGCAAACAAAATCGGCGCTTGGCGTATCGTCTCAATCAGGCGGCAGACTTAGCAACCGGCACCTACTATGCCCGCATGGACGCCGACGACATTGCCTACCCAACGCGCTTACAAGTTCAGCTTGCGTTTATGCGGGCCAATCCCAATGTGGATTTAGTGGGCAGTCAGGTTTCGATTATTGATGATCAAGACGTGTTGTTGGGCCGGCGTGACATGCCGCTCACGCACGCCGAGCTGGTTGCGAACCCTCACCGCAGTATTTTTGTGGCGCATCCCACTTGGTTTGGAAAGCTAAACTGGTTCCGCGCCAACCCTTATAGCGAGCTAGCTCGCGAGATTGGTGACCGGGAACTATTACAGCGCACTTATCAACAAAGCCAGTTTGCTAATGTAGATCAAATTTTGCTAGCGTATCGTGAGACCTATAATTTCAGTAAAAAAGCGATCCGCATGCGCAAGAGCGTGTTACGGGTTTTGCGCCATCAGCCGCTGTCTACATGGACAATGACCGACATCCAGCTTGGGCTTGTCCAAGTTATTGGCATTGCCGCCGATCATTTGAACCGTCTCTTAGGTCGTGAGAAACAAGCCCTCCTAAGTCGCGTTGATCCTATCTCTGCCGCTGATGCCGCAATTTGGCAAACACACTTCAAGGCTCTTCATGAAACACCATAACCACCCCCCAGCGCTGCGCGCTATCAGCATTGCGCTAGCAGCGCTTGCCATTGCAACCTTGGCCTGTAATGCGCCTATCCGCGGCTTAGGCACAGATGACAGTCTGACCACTGAAGCCAAACAGATTCAAGATGCCGTTGCGCTCACGCTTACCGTGCCACCGCCAACGATGACGCCAGTTCAAGCCGTGTCGGCCGAATTGGGCAACACTGATGTGCCGCCAACTGCGCCTGCTCCAACTGAGGTGGGGTTTGAAACGCAGTCTGAACCAGCCCAAGCCGCACCGGCAGCAGACACACAGCCTGCCGATTTACAATCCGTTGCCGCCGCGCCAGACACCATCAGTGGCCTAGCGGTGAGCGAAATCAGCATCCAACCTGCGATTGATGGCAGTTGGAATGTTACAGGGCAGATCACTAACACCACGCCCAATGCCTATAGCCGCTTAGAAATTACGCTGCTTGCCTATGATGCAGACGGCACGTTATTGCTAACTGACCTCACTGGCCCACTCACGTTTACCGTTGCCAGCGGCGAAAGTGCGCCCTTCACTTACAATCTGTTTGATGTGCCTGTCACGCCGCCCACCGTCGAGGCCTTTGTAACAAATGGCACCGTTGACGACGTGCAGCGTGCTGGCTTGGCCGTTGTTGCGCAAACGCTGAGCATCGATGAAGACGGCGGGTTTCACTGCACAGGCGCGCTAATCAACAACAATGGATACTCTGTCTCGATTGATCAGGTTGCCGCAGTTGCAACGTCTGAAACAGGTGCGCTGCTGTCAGCGGGCAATGCTTGGGCAGTGAACAGCTTTGTGAGCGCTGGCGATGTAACGCCCTATCGCATTAGCATGTTGGGCACAACCGAGCTTCCGCAAGGCTGTAGCATTTTTGTCGATGCCCGCGAAGCGATTGCTGAGCCAACCTTAGGCATTGAAATTGTGGATCAAGAGTTTATTATCGACAGCTTTGGCAATACGCACCTTGTTGGCGAACTGCGCAACACCAGCGACACGCCACTTCAAGTTCAGCTTGTTGCCGGTCTCTATGATGAGGCCAGTAACGTTGTCGATGCTGATGGCCTCAATATGCCAATTGTGGTTGCGGCCGGAGAAGTTGCGCCGTTTGATTTACGCAGTTTCAGCGCCACCAGTTACAACGACACCTTACGCAACACCGTTAGTTCAGCGAAACTCTTTTTAGATCAGGCCTGGACAACTGAAGGCCCACCGGTGACCTTTTTAGAGGGTTCCGTGACCAACATGCAAGAAAACGGCGGTTTAGTAACCGCAACTGTTCAACTCACCAATACATCTGATGCTGTGGCAGAATTTACCCAGGTTACCGTTGCCTTGCGCAATGCCGACCAACGCGTGGTTGGCACCGAAACCATTTCTGTTTGGGATCCGATTTCACCCGGTAACACAGCCGAAACAACCATTGACTTATTTATTCCAGCTGGCAGCACGCTAGACCAATTGACAACAACAACCTCTGTTCGCGTCGAGCAATAGCGTTTACAGGACTCTTTCTTATGTTCAAAAAACTTCTCAGTGTTGATAGCCGTAGCGCTAGCGGATCTGGTGCGGGTGGCGGCAAGGCAACCCTAATTGCAAACGACACCAGTATTAGTGGCGTTATGCGCGTGGTGGGCGATGCACGCATTGAAGGCAGCTTTGAAGGCAGTATTGAAGTCTCCGGAACATTACGCATCACAAAGTCGGCGCGTGTGGTCTGTGAATACATCAAAGCAGAAACTGTAATTGTGTCTGGCGCGGTGAAAAGTGACATTATTGCCAGCCGCGTCGAAATCCGTAAAACCGGTCAGATTTTTGGCAATCTAGAAACCGACAGCTTAGGCACCGAAGAAGGCGGCTACGTACGCGGCACCGTAGAATTACGGGAACAGATCGACACCGAGTAATCCAGCCTACGCAGCAATCACGACTTAAACAAAAAACGCCGCATCAATTGATGCGGCGTTTTTTAGTTTCATGCTAGGCAATAGCCACCCTAACCTTCGTCGTTTTCAGTTTGGGTTTGCGCTCCGGCTGGTAAAGAGGTGCCCGGCCCATACTCAAAGACAGACTGCCACGGCTGATAATTTGTGTAGATCGTATCTTCCAGCATTGAATTCCCGTTGGCATCGGTCACAATCCGGTCAACGAAAATTTCCGCGCCGGTTGCGGCCCAATCGACTTGGCGAATGGTGCCTTGGGCAAGGTTTGCGTTTTCAACGTACAAGGCCTGTGGCGGCGATTCTTGGTTTTTGATGACTGGTTTTTTGACAACAACGTCACGCCCGTCATCTGTGCTGTAGAAGCTGTACGTAATTGACCGCGCGCCAACGTTGACAAATGTTTTGATCAGCAACCATGAGTCGCGATCGTTGGTGAAGCGGAAATCAACCAACGGCGTGTAAATGGTGGCGTCTAGGCCAGGACCCGGGCTGTTTGCACCTTGCTCATAATAAGAAACCCGATACGCGTGTGAGTTACGCTCCACAATCGGATACCCCGCATAAAACGCTGCGCGGAACACGGTGGTACTCACTTGGCAAATACCGCCGCCGACCCCTTTGATCGTGCGACCGTTGAAAATAATCAGCGCTTCTGCAAAGCCGTTATCAAGGCTAATATCGCCAACCCATTCGTTGAATGAGAACTCGCCGCCTGGTGGAATAAGAATGCCATCCATCGTGCGGGCGCCAGCCACAACGTTTTCAATCCGAGTAGAGCTTGACCCGGCAAAGTAAGACGTTTGCTCGCTCACAAGTTCCGTGATGCCCATGTCGGCAGCGTTCATGTTGTCGGCAATTTCTGGCTCAACTGATTTGAACTGCAAAGGCACAGAGTGCGCACCAGCAACGAGCTGTTCGTTGATCACTTGAATTGTCTTTTCAATATCTAATTCGCGGCCAGTCACCCCTTCGGTGACTAGAACTACGTTCTCGATATCGTTATCCCAATCAAAGCGCGGGTTTTGAGGCTTGATTTCAAGCGCCCCTGAAATTGCTAGCAAGAACGACTGTAACTGGCGGTCATCTAAGCCCACTTCATAGCGCACTTTGCCCGGCCCATCTTGAATTTGCCGGATAGTCAGCATTTGCGCCAACTTATCGCGCTCAAATGTCCATGGTGAAGGATCACCTGGCAATGGCTCAGAGATCCCAATCGTCAGCGGTTGATCAATAATTTGGCGCGCAACAGAGGCTTGGCGCTCGGCGTCTTCAATTGCTGGTTGATATTCGTCAACGACAACTGGGATTTCAATTGATTCTAAATTGACAATTGGCGTGGTGACTTGGGAAACAGTTGCGCCAACATCTACAATGCGTCCAGAAGAGCTTTCAGACACCGTAACATCTAACCCATCAATCGTTAGGCTAGCATCGATTAGCGGCGTATAGAGTTCATCTGCAATTTTGCCGACGTATTCTTGGGTTGCACGGTTGTTATAAACAAGCTTTGGCGCAATGGAATAGCCATCAAACCAAGCCACCTGTTGTGCTGCTAGGTCACTGCGTAGATCGCCGCGCCGCCCGTAGGCAAAGGCATCGGTGATTGTACTGTCTAGATCAAACCGCGCGCCCAATTCTTCGGGGGTGGCTGTCCATTCAGTGTCATTGTAGATGAACTTGATTTCGCCATTGCGGGGATAGTCAAATTGTTCATTGACCGCAGCAGCAGCCTCAACTGGCGTCATGCCAGAAACATCAACACCATACACAGACACCCCCGGATAAATCCGATTGGCATAGCGTAGCTCGTAAATGGCTAGCGTTGCACCGGCAACGCTGGCAGCAATAACAGCAAAGCCAAGTGCCGTAATAAGTAGCTGTGTAGCAGTTGAAACCCAAGATGGGCGTTGTGGATAGGAATAAGTACCAGTCGTCATGCTTCTATTCTAGCAAGTCTCGCTTAATGATAAGTAAGGATTTTTACCGAATTTCAAAATCGTAGAGAAGAAATCCACTAATTCTCTATATTTAGAAACCTATCAAACGTGAAAGTAACCCCACGGTTTACAATCGCATGAAAATTCGCCCTTCCATAACATCAAGTTCCATCTAAAATTACAGGCATTGATACGCGTTACTTTTGAGGAGAATTGAAGAAGATGCAAAAAATCATGAAATATGCGATAGCCGCTTTGTTAGTCCTTGGCATTATTCCAGCAGGATCGATGCTGATGGCCTCTAACGCTGGTGCTCCGCTGCCCGCCCCAGCCTATAGCGTGACGTATGAGGTCCAACCGGGGGATTCACTTTGGGGAATCGCCGCCGCGTACGGCACCTCAGCCGCGGCCATTCTTGACGCCAATGACATGGAAGAAGATGAGTTTATCTTTGTTGGGCAGTCCCTGATTATTCCAGTCAGCCCAAATAATATTCCTGGCCAAGAAAGTACGCTTACTGGCGTTTACGTGGTGCAACCGCTAGACACCTTGTGGCAAATTGCCCGCTGGCATGACACGCACGTTACCACGCTTGTAGAAATGAATAACTTAGCAGGCACCGATTTGTTTACCGGCCAAGTGTTAAAAGTTCCAACGCTAAACGGCGCGGCCGCCCAACCCGTTCCACAAGCAGCCGCACCCGTTGCTGAGCCAGCCGCTGTGACTGCGCCTGGCAATCCGACGCCGATGCCACCAGCCGCGCTAACAGCACAAGCCGCTGCATTTGGACAAAACAATCCAGCCCCGGCGCAGCCTCAAGCGGCAGCACCAGCGGCGAGTGGCCCAACAGCAATGCCGCCAGCCGCCCTCACTGCCCAAGCGCTTGAATTAGCAGGTGGCAGCGCGCCGGCCGCTCCAGCTGCTGGCGCTCCTGCGTCTGCACCGGCTGGCCCGGGGCCAGTTGCCGCCGTTGGCGCGTTTGAGCTTGGTGGCCAAGCCCATGGATTTGGTCCAGAAACTTGGGATGCTATGCGCGCCTCAGGCATGACTTGGATCAAGCGTAAGGTTTACTTTGGTCAAGGAGAAAGCCCAACTGAACAAGAACGGCTTATCTCTGCGGCGCACCGCGAAGGCTTCAAAATTATGATTAGCCTCAGCCGCTATCCCGGCAATATGTCTTCAAATGAAATTGATGACTATGTGCGCTATGCAAAATGGCTCGCCGAAAATGGAGTTGACGCCATTGAAATCGGCAACGAGGTCAACCTGCCCACCGAATGGATTGTGGAAGGTACTAACCCTGAGGTCTATCGCGATTTGATGGCACGCGTTTATCCGCAGGTCAAAGGCGCAAACCCAGACATTATTGTGATTTCAGCCGGGCTTGCCCCAACCGGCGGGTTCCGCGGCCAGTGTAACCCTACGGGCTGTGATGATCTGCCTTACCTCAATCGCTTTGTGGCGGCTGGCGGTCTGGACTATGTCGACTGTGTTGGCATGCACTACAACGAAGGCCTCGTGCCCCCAAGCGCCACGAGCGGTGATCCGCGCGGCAACTCATTGCACTACACGCGTTACTATCGCGGCATGATTGATATGTATTGGAATGCAATTGGTGGCGCAAAACCACTTTGTATTACAGAAATTGGGTATCTGTCTGGGGAAGAATGGGGCTACGTGCCACCAGCCTTCAACTGGAAACCACCTTACAACAATACAATTGCTGAACACGCCCAATACATTGCTGAAGCCACCGCGCTGTCTGCCACAGAAGGCAAAGTACGCTTACAGTTTGTTTGGAACGTAGACTTCAAAGCTTACGGTGACGATCCGCATGCCGGTTTCGCCATGATCCGCAAAGATGGCAGCTGTCCGGCGTGTGCAACGTTGGGCAAAGTGATGGGTGTAACCCCATAGAGGACTTTATTATGACAACAATCAATTGGGCCTTTCTACGCAATTCCTGAAAAACCTGTGGCAAAACGCGAGAGTTTCTTGCGGAACACAGCTTGGAAATTGCGGAAGTCGTCGATGCGCGCAAAACTAAAATCGAGGCGGATGCCGCTTGGGATTTGCTAAAAAACGTCAGCGTTATTCATACGTCACGCGGCAAAAGCCGTAAAAATTGGTCACCTGCCAATGACGCCAGTGAAGATATTCTGGCAGACGTGATGGGCCGTAGCGGAAATCTGCGCGCGCCCACGCTCATTCAAGGCGATATTGCGATTGTAGGCTTCAACGCCGATGATTATGCGTTGCTGCTTGCCGGCGACTAAACGCCACCTGAATTGACCATAACAAAAAAGACTTGCTTCAGCATAACGAAGCAAGTCTTTTTTTATTTCAATACACGCAACGTGTTAGGTTTAGCTACTCTACCGGCCCCACAAAGTATTGGATGAAGGCTAGCGTCATTTCAGCGACCTTTTCCCATTCTTTGTCGATCAAAATCACATGTGACGACTCTTCCATCCAATATAGCTGCACATCCACGGAAGACACGCCGTTCATAATAATCGCCCCACTGTTAGGGTCGATGGCTGTATCTAAGCGCCCCTGAAATATTTTGATTGGCTGCGTGACCTTTGGCAGCTTCTTGCGCACATCATCTTGGAGCTTGAACAATTGCACGGCGGCCCGCATCGGGTTATCTGGATAGCCTTGCCATTGATCAGGCACGTCAATATTACGTTTAGGAACCGACATGCGGATATTGGCATAGAGCCCCGCACCAAAGCGCTCAAAGCGGTTTAGCTGGACGGCAATCGCTGGCGCGTACAACATCAGTCCTGCAATTTCTGGGTAACGCGTTGCCAGTTCTAAACACAGCACCGCCCCCATCGACTCACCGCCAATAAACACAGTCTCGACTTCAGCACGTAATGCTAAGTAAGCCGCCTCTACGGCAGCAATCCAATCAGAACGATTTTTACTGTTTAGATCAAGCTGCGTGGTGCCATGCCCAGGTAACAGCGGCGCATGCACAGTGTACCCTTGTGCATTTAAGAACCCTGCTAAAAAACGGACCTCTGCCGTGGTTGCCGTGTAACCATGCAGCAATAAAATACCAACTGAATTACCGGCTAGCGTAATCGGACCGCCTGGCAAATGCGGGTTGTGTAAATTAGGGTTTGTCAAAATGAGATTTACTTCTTAGGAATATTCAGGCTTAACTGGTTTGCATGCATATGTTTTGTACATGCTAGTCTTGCGTAATAGATGGGCTAAACCTAAAATGTTGTTGGTTGTGCTGTATTTTTGGTGACACTCTACTAAATGTGGTGTCTTTATTAATATGCACAGGTTGCATTATCAAATGCCTGCTGCGCCTCGTTGTCTAACTGTTCTATAACATCGCGTTATTGAATTGTCGCATAAATAACGAAAACTTCATACACAACCTCAGGCGCGTATTGCGTCACAGTAAGGAAGAAAAATGGGTGATTTCATTTACGATTTGTTTGGCATCCGCCTAACAGAACGACAAAAAGAAGAAACGCTAGCCGTGGTCTTAGCATTTTTGCTAATG
Organism: Anaerolineales bacterium; assembly: GCA_020630175.1. Lineage (GTDB taxonomy): Bacteria > Chloroflexota > Anaerolineae > Anaerolineales > UBA6668 > JAHDIM01. The sequence continues at coordinate 9,686 of JAHDBW010000065.1, read as the reverse complement.
TTTGGCCTCTTTTGGTTTGGGCTACGCGGCTGCACAATGGCACCAGAAGCTGTCGAATCAGACGCGCTAGACAGTGTGGCAGCAGGCGCTGATCTAGAGATAGCAGCGCCAGAACTTGAACTAGACGCTGACTTAGAGCTAGATGTCGCCGCAGGCACGATAGAAATTGCCTCAGACGCAACCGCTAACGCTAATCTCAACATTGACCAAGGTGCTGCTGTTGCCGCTGGCAGTGCAGCCGTTGTTGCTGGCGCCGCCGATGCCGCCGTAGAAGACGACATGGCCGTCAGTGAAGAAGCTGCGGCTGTTGTGAGCGAAGAGCCTGTTGTCAGTGAAGAGGCTGCTGTTGTGAGCGAAGAAGCCGCAGTCGTCAGTGAAGAAGCTGCTGTTGTAAGTGAAGAGGCCGCCGTTGTTGTAGATTCAGCAACAGAAGCACCCGAACCAACTGCTGTCCCAGAACCAACCGCTATCCCTTACACCCTGCCCGTTGTTGACCTTGCTACAAGCGGCATCAGCAGCGCATTAGCTGGACAAGCATTCTTACTAAATGGAACTGGCGTGGCTGGCTCTGAAGTTGGCATTGTGGTCGATGGCGAAACCGTAGAAACTATTCAAGTGCCAGACAGTGGCGCATGGGAATATGAACTGGCCTTACCCGCTGGGGAACACGAGCTTTACCTAACCGGCGCAGACTCTGCTGGCAATCTAATGGGCGACACGCAAGAAGAACGCATTCTGTTTAGCATCGCAAAACCACTGGTTGCACCAAGCCTCAATACGCCAGACGGTGAACTCTTAGCTGATAGTAGCTTTGACCTAAGCGGCACTGGTGATCCCGGTAGTAGCGTTGGCATCTTTGTTGATGGCGCACAAGTTGACACTGTTGTGGTTGGCGAAGACGGCACATGGGCCTATAGTCTTGCGCTAAGCGCTGGTGAACATAGCGTATATGCTGCTCCAATCGATGCTGATGGCATTGCTGCAGCAGACCTACAGTCTGACGTGCTTGCATTGAACATTGTAGAACCAGACACAAGCGTGCCACCAATTATTATTGGGAGCACCGTTGCAGAAACCACAATTAGCCTAACTGGCCTTGCTGATCCGAACGCAACCGTTGAGATCTTAGAAGATGGCAACCTGATTGGGGAAGCCGTTGCTAATGAGATTGGGGACTGGTCCTTTAGCCATACCACCACAGCTGGTGAGCATACCTATGAAGTCCGGTTGCCAGACGGCGACCCAACACCAGACAGCAAAGTTGTGATTGATATTGTCGAAGCGGCTGACCCAACGGCAACACCGGCGCCAGCCCCAACGGCAACGCCAGTGCCAGCTTCGCAACCAGCACCAAACGGTGGCGACGCAACCTTCGAATGTACCGGTGAGCACGGCTTCCGCCAAGGCAATAAATGGATTGTTGATACCTGTGACTCAATGAGTTACGTGTCAGACCAAACCGGAATTAGCCTCGGAACTCTGATTGCACTCAATCCGCAAATTCCAAATCCAGATGTGATTTATCCGGGTCAGATCTTGAACTTGCCGTAGACCGGATTTTCTTCCCTAAACAAAAAACGCCCATCGCAATGATGGGCGTTTTTGATTCAAAAGGTGTGCTTAGCGGGTTGGCACGGCCACAATATTTAGCGCGTGATCGGTTGCCGCAACAAAACGTGTTAAGTCGGCTTTTCCAATCAGCAACGTGCTGGTATTGACCAATGGATGGGCTAAGAAGCTGTCGTTTTCCCAAAGTGCGGCATCAATGAAAACCTCAACCGCACCGACCGTATCATTTGCAAGCGCCAAAATTGAGACTGCCCCCGGTTCTAAATCCAGATGTTTTTTTAGGCGTTCTTTGGAGGCAAACCCCAGCTTGCGTGACCCAATCACCGCCGGCAGCGCTTTCAGGTCTACTGCTGTATCGTGCCCAACAACTAAAAGATAGTGCTTGCGCCCTTTGTCATCGCGCAAAAAGAGATTTTTGGTGTTTGTGCCCGGCAACGGCGCATCTAGCTTTTCCATGTCGGCAATTGTGTAAACCGCTGCATGGTCAAACCGCTGGTAGGCAATGTTGTGCGTGTCTAGAAATGCGTAAATGTCTGTCATAACGGCAGATTTTACCCCACCCGCGTAGGAAGCGTATCTTCTAACCCAGACAGCCCTTGCTGACGCGAATCAATCGACCGGATCGTAAAGTAGAACATGCCAACCATTGCAGTAAACATCAGCGTAAAGCCCACCGCATACAAATTGCTCAGCGGACTAAAGACAAAGGTTCGCACAAGGTCTAGCAAAATAGTATCGACGCTATACAGTGCGTCCCAACTATTCCAGCGCAATACGCGTCCCAGATAAAGTCCAAGCCCACACAGTGCAATTGAAGTTAGGCTAACCAGCCAACTGATCAACGTGCCAAAGTGGCGGTATGCCAAGTCTTGCACAATGTTCAGCGACACAATCGCCAGCAAACACCCAGTCCAAGCCAAGATAATAAACAGGCCGATGTCATACCAATACGGTACAGGATCAACAGCGCGGAAGTGAATCATGTCAGTTACCAAGTAAGGTGCATTTGGTAAGAATAAGAGCCACCCCACCAGTAACGGAACAATCAACAACCAATGCCATGGTTTGGGCAGCAATTTCTCTGCGAACAAGGCCGCAATTGCAAAGCCGTAGGGCACCCAAGCTAGGAATAAGTTCCAAAATAAAAAGTAGTAGCGAAAATCATCGCTAAACTTCACCCGGCTAACCCAGAGCCCAAACGCAAATAGCGTGAGCAGCATTAGCGGGTAAAACGTATTTTGGCGTGCAAATCGATGCATGCGCGTGAGAAAGTGAAAGACAGATTTCATAGAATTGGAGCTTAGATGGGCGGAAAGTCCGTGTCAACAGTGCGTTTAAGTGTGTCGATTGGACGTAGCAAGACAATTGGGCAGGCGTTGCATAACGTGCAAAATCGTATGAGAAGATCAATTGATGGACGCAACCTTACTCACGCTCTTCAATCAAACGCTGACGCACCCCGCCCTAGATGTGCTCTTAGCCATATTTACGCAAGCCGCTATTGGCGGGATGTTGTGTATTGGCGGTGTGTACTGGTGGCGTGGGCGGCCCATCTTAGGCCGGGCCATGCTGATTGGCATCATACTTGGGCTGGCGCTAGCCGTATTGATGCAGCTACTTAGCGGTCGGCCGCGCCCGATTGACGCGCGCTTGGTTATCCCGCAGCCCAATACCTTTTCACTGCCTAGCGGGCATGCAACCGGCGGCGCATTACTCGCAACATTACTGGTGCTAGATAAGAAAACAACCCGTTTTTGGAAAGGGATTGCGGTTTTATTAGCAATACTCAATGCGTATACGCGCCTGTATTTGGGTGTGCACTATTTTAGTGATGTTGTTGCTGGCACATACTTGGGGATTGCCGTCGGCCTAACCGTCCACGGCGTATTTGTTCAGCGGGGCAACTTGGTGCAGCGCATCAAGCACTTGTTATGGATACAAATTGCCCTGATGGTGCTATGTACGCAAATGGCATATTTGGGATATTTGCCGCTTTATTTGCTGCGCTGGCCGTATGCCGATAAGGTCTTTCACTTTGTACTAGTGGGGCCAGTGGTGTTTTGGCTGCACCTGTGGCTCAAGCCGCAGCAGCGCTACCTTGGTAACACGCTGATTCCAACAGCCATTGCAATCGCTTTGCTGTTTGTGGGCGCAGAGGAGGCATTTCAACTGCTCTCCCCGCTACGCACGGCCGATTGGCTCGACCTTGCGTCTGATATTGCGGGGATGATTACGTTTTGGTGGTTAGCTGAGCAGGTGACGAAACGGAGCGCGGGCGCTATAACAAGTCTGTGAAGCGTGGTGATCCGGCAACAGCCAACTGCTGCCCACCATCCACTTGGATTACTTGGCCTCTAATCATTTGCGCTTGCGGGGTGCATAAGAACTCTACAATATCAGCCACGTCCGAGGGGTACACAAAGCGCCCGGCTGGCACGTGCTTCACGGCTTCATCTAATACGTGGCGGCTATCTTTCGTGACAAGAAAATGGTTGAGCGCATCGGTCTCGACCAAGCCCGGTGATACCGCGTTCACCACAATATTATGCGGCGCAAATTCCACTGCTAAATATCGCGTTACAGATTCCAATGCGGCTTTACTAGCGCCCACAACAACATAGTCCGGCAGCACCCGCGTTGACCCCGGACTGGTGATGTTCACAATTGCGCCACCGCCGCGTTTTTGCATGAGCGGCAAGGCTTGTTGCCCGTTGAGCATGGCGCTGCGAGCGTTGATGTTCATGGTCCAGTCCCAGCCTTTGGCACGCTGTTCCATGATTGGCCGGTTGAACCCAGACGCCGCATTATTGACGAGAATATCTAAGCCGCCAAACGCTTCTTCAATAGCCGCAAACAGCGCCTTGATGTCTTTGGGTTCGCCCATATTCGCTTTGACGATGAGCGCCTTACGCCCCAGCGCTTCAATTTCGGCTGCGGTTTCTTCAGCGGGCTGACGGTTGCGGAAATAATTCACCACAATATCTGCGCCTTGTTGCGCCAATCGCAGCGCAATTTCACGCCCAATACCACGGCCAGAGCCTGTTACTAATGCAGTTTTGTTTTCAAATTTCATAAGGGTTATTGATGCGCGGCCAGCCAAGCAATGACATCGGCCGCATTTTGATCAGGTGGAAACACTGGATAAAACACTTTTTCAATCACACCAGCCTGAATGATAAGCGTGGTGCGTTTGATCAGCGTCATGCCTGCCACTTGCATCAGCGGCAGGTTGAGCGCATTGACGACTTGCAAATCCGCATCGCTTAGCAGCGCAAACGGTAAATGCAGCCGCGCCACAGCCTCTTGTTGATAGGCGGTGGTTTGCACGCTAAGGCCAAACACAGCCGCTTTCAACGCGCCAAGTTCGGCATGATGATCGCGAAACGCACAGGATTGCGGCGTACAGCCGCGTGCACCGGGGATCTGCTCCCAGTTGTCTGGCAGTGCAACATCAGGGCGGCCTGTCATTGGGTAGCAATACACCACCGTGCGTCCCGGCAGTTGCCTAAGATTGACGTGCGCCCCAGCCGTGCTGGGCAACGCTAAATCTGGCACGCGTAAGCCGGTTAGGTGATCAGCGCCACCATCGTCTATGGGAACGGGTAAGTTTGTTGGTAATTGCGTGAGTGTCATTTCGGTGTGTTTGTAATCGCCTGTTGTGATTAGTATTGTGAGCAGCATGTGCCCCAACGCATTGCAATTATGCGTTATCTCAACAGTTGATCACACACTTGCGATATTATACGCGCGCTACCGCGTAACGCGCGTGGTGTACGTCACTTCAGGATAGGGAGAGTTGTCGGTTAGCAAGTCAACATCCTCACCTTTGAGCCATGTGTCAAAAAAGGCTAGCGAATAGGCGTTGATAATTTCCATGCTGTAAACCGCATCAATGCTGCCCATGGTTAGCCCTAACTCATAGCCCACGGGCGACATAAGTGAGAAGTCAGACCAGTTCAGATGCTTTGTGCCGGCTAGGGTCAGTTCATAGTAAGGCCCCACCGTGCCGTCAATCAATCGCTCGTAACGGTCGCGATTGAAGGGCTTCATCCACTCTTCACTGTGCATATAGAAAAACGGCTTTTCGGTTTCGCCATCAATAATTGCGTTGGCAACTGGATTCAAGAACGGGTCCATCGCTAACCCCGCTTTGCAGCGCGCATCCGTGTTACATAATTCAACCGCAGCCCCCGCGCCGGTACTGTGGCCAAAGATGCCAATGTTGTCAAAGTCGATTACGTCCGCGTCATATCGGGTTTCGAGTTCATCCAAAATAAAGCTGAAATCCTGCGCCCACTGTGAGACCAAAATATTGAGCGTTTCAACGTACTCAAGTTCATCATCAAATTCTTCGGAACCGGGTAAGGCAGCGGGGTTATAGCGCACCGCCCGCCCGTCTGGAAACGGCGTGACAACGGCCCCATAAGTATGATCAACCGACACCACAATGTAACCGTGGCTGGCTAGTTCTGCGAGTTGAAACGTGTTCTGATTGCGTGTACCGGTCCAGCCATGAGAAAACAACAGCACAGGATACGGCCCGGCCCGCGTTTTTAGCTCCGCATCCACCCAAATATCTTGCCGGACAAGATTGAGATGATCAAATGCAAATGAAGGTAGGCCTAACACTTCTGTCAACGCCGCGCTGACCTCTGCTGGCGGATCAAGGTATTTCACGCGTTCGTCGCTTTTACCCGTCGCCGGATACCAAATTTGCACCATCATTTCACGTGGCGCATTGGCGTCGGGACCAAACACTTCTTGGCGGCTTTCATCGATCCAGTGTTCAACTTGAACGCCTACCCGGTGCGGCCCAGTTGCTTTCGGAATGCGCGGCACCGGAAATGCCAGCGGCAGTCCAACGGCAACTGCTGTAAACAACAGCACCACCACGCCGCCAATCAAGCGCCGCAGCGTTTTTGGCTCACGATCTAGCAAGACATCTAACGCGAGGCATAGCGCACCAACAATCGCAACCGCATAGAGCGGCACCATTTGCCAGCGCCATTGTTCAAACCCAAAATGGCCAGCCGCAACCAGCGCCAAAATCGCGCCAAGCCCAACCCATACGTTGCGCGATCTGGCACGCGGCACGAGTGCGACAGCCCAAATTAGCACGGTTAATACAACAAATAGAATTTCAAAAATACGCATATCTATGAGTTTAGCGTGCTGACTATAAATTGACTAGTTTGTGGCGGAAGGCACTATGAAAAGTTACTGGCGACAACAATTGTAGAGCAACAACTGAATGGTGGGAGTACCGCGTCGCCAGTATAAGAGCCGCGTATAGCTTAACAGGCTGGTAACATTAAAATTGTGCGGATTTGCCAAAAAACAGGGCAATATTGGATATTTGTGCGGATTTGTGCGAATCTGTTGCGCCTTATCATGCAAAAACAGTTGTTGTGCAACAAACTATAATCAAGACACCATGTCACAGACCAACCTTTCCACCCAACCCACCATTCGCTGGGGCATTCTTAGCACGGGCAGCATTGCAACCCAGTTTGCAATTGGCCTAACATTTGTACCAGATGCTGAACTCAAAGCCGTTGGCTCACGCACGCAGGCCAGCGCCGACCGTTTTGCCAAGCAACACAATGTGCCTGAAGCCTACGGCAGCTATGCAGCCTTAGCCGCCGCCGATGTAGACGTGATTTACATTGCCACACCGCACGCGTTGCATTACGAAAATTGCATGCTGTGCCTCAACCATGGCAAACATGTGCTGTGCGAAAAGCCATTTACGATCAATAGCGCAGAAATGGAAGCGGTCTTTGCCTTTGCCAAGCAACAGCAGCTTTTCATTATGGAAGCTATGTGGATGCGCTTTATCCCCGCCATTGCAACCCTTGAAGACTTGTTAGCGGCCAATACAATTGGGGAACTGCGCCTGCTGCATGCCGACTTTGGCTTTCGGATCAAATACGACCCAAGTAGCCGCCTGCTTGACCCCACAGTGGGCGGTGGCGCGCTGTTAGATGTGGGAATTTACCCCTTGGCAGTTGCGCAACTGTTGCTGGGTGCGCCTGAAGAAATTCATGGCGTGGCAAGTATCGGAGAAACCGGCGTGGACGAGCAGTGCGCCCTAACCCTGCGCTATGCGAATGGACGCTTAGCAACACTGAGTGCCGCCGTACGCACCCAAACGCCAACCGAAGCTTGGTTATATGGCACCAAGGGCAATATCCGCGTGCATTCGCCAATGTTCCGGCCAACCAAACTTACCATTACCGCCAGCACAGACCTTGATGAACAATCAGAGGCCGCCAGCGCAATCAAAGCGCGCGCCAAACGCAATGTACTGCTGCGCAAACTGTTTAGCACACTGATGCCAACGTTACGCGCTGTGCGTAACCGCTTGCGGCGAAAAACCATCCGCGTGCCATTTACTGGCAACGGCTATAACTATGAAGCCAGCGCCGTCCAAGACTGCTTACGTCAAGGCTTGCTAGAATGCCCGCGCATGCCACATGCCGCCACGCGTCAAAGCATGCAGACCATGGATCTGCTCCGCAAAAATTGGAATGTCACCTATCCCAACGATGCGTTTGTAGCCGCCAAAGATGGCGCTGATGCGTAAACCAGCACGCGCCTCAACTTCGCAACGGGAACGCAGGCGGTTGCGTATTAAAACAAAAGCGCCCTAGTATCGTTGGAACGACCTAGGGCGCTTTTGTTCACTTACCGATGTGAAAAACTACCGACGTTAGTGAAGTGCACTGTCTCAGAGACAAACTTAGCTTACCGAAAAGTTTGCGCATTCGCGGTTAAGATATTTCTAGGTTTGTTGACAAACCCGCAGTGGCATCAATTAGACATGAAAAACAGCGAGAAAGATTAAGATATGCCCAAAAACAAGCGATTAAGCCCGATGAACCCTGCCAGCCAAGACTTCTTTCAACAATTTCAGACATGGATCAACACCACCCCAGAGCTCTTGGCCGTGGCGTTGGTAGGCTCCTATGCCCGCAACGCCGCCCAAGCCGACTCAGATATTGACGTTGTGATCCTTGCCCGCGCACCGCAGTTCTACATTGCCAACGTAGACTGGATGCACCAATTTGGCACAGTCAACCGCCATCGCATTGAAGATTGGGGGTTGGTCACCTCCGTGCGCGTGTTTTATACCAGCGGCTTAGAAGTTGAATTTGGCTTCACCAGCCTAGACTGGGCCACTCTGCCCTTAGATGAAGGCACCAAAGGCGTGATTGCCGCTGGCATGCAAGTGCTACTAGATTGCAACGGCTTGCTAGCCAATGCCAAATTAGCAGCCAACACAGAATCGCTGCGCTAATTTTTAGCAAAATTTCAATAGACCCGTTATAATATTTGAACGCACAACAACGCGTGTCCGGGCCAGTAGCTCAGTTGGCAGAGCAGGTGACTCTTAATCACTTTGTCGGGGGTTCGAATCCCTCCTGGCTCACATAGAAAACGCCGCAGAAATGCGGCGTTTTTTGTTTAAGTTGTAATTTCTGTTACGTCTAATTCTGCTTCACACTTTGGCCATTCACAAAAAGCGCACCCTACTTATTTCTGCATTTCTGATTGCGAGTTGCCTTTGTACGGCGCTTGGATTTACTTTGCAACTAGGTCCGAGCCTATTCCCGCAATATTTCGAAAATCTAAGCCCACAATTGACGTTTTGGGGCAACTGCGCCGATTTATCATCAACATACTCGGATGATCACTTATGTGTTGAAGTTGCGAATTTGGGCAGGAGTACATCTGTAAAAGCAACTATCTATCCATTTGTAGATGGCAGAACGATTTACGACCGAGCCGATATCTTCGCGTTAAATGGATTAGGCGGAAGTTCAGCCAACCGCATTCGAATGTTGATCAAATCCAATACTGATCTGACTGCCTCGCTTGAAGAAGGGGAATACATCGTTGTGATTTCCACTCGTAGACATCATATTACTGAAGAAAAAATCTACATTCGTACTTGTGGCCAAGCACAAGTCTTGCTGCTGGCAGGACAAGACTGCAAGCAAACAGTGTCAAGGGCCATAGACATGAATATCGCAGTAGTACAGCACCGTAACAGAATGAAACCTCTGTGCGCAGCTTTATGACATTAGCAGTAAGATAACGCCGAAGTTGCTGGG
>JAHDBW010000383.1 GCA_020630175.1 Anaerolineales bacterium | reverse complement strand
TGTTAGAAGGTCTTTATCAAGACTTCGTTGCTAAACACGGCATTCAGTAATAGTAATTACCTCAGACGCCTTATGTGAATTACACAACCGAGATATAGATGTAGCCGCGACATCGCTGTCGCGAGATCAAAAAACACAATGAAAGTGCGCTTCAACTGGCGAAAATTACCGCATTTATCCAACAGCAGTCTCGCTAGTCTCATAATTTGGCGAATTAAGTGCTTAATCTCGCGAGTGCGAACTCGCGGCTACGCTTAACTTTTGTGTGGGTTCATCATTTGAATTCACATAAGGCGTCGCAAATAAAAAAGCCGATCGATCTTTCCAGACCCATCGGCTTTCTCTAAAACAAATCAGCGTTCATCCGCGCTAGTCCGCGGCTAACCCCTTACCCCTTCAAAAACGCCAACACTTCCGCATATTGCGCGTCATCAATCGCACCCATTTGCAGCCACATTGGTAACAAATCGGTAATGTTGGCCGCGCTGTGCAGCGCAAACCCTTGTGCTTCTAGTTTTGGCCCAGCGCCCATTTCACGGTCAACCAAGACCACCACATCCGTGACCTTCAAGCCAAGATCGGTGAATTTGGCAATCGTTTCATACTTGCTGCCGCCGTCGGTGATCAGGTCATCCAAAATGACAACCGTTTCGCCTTCTTCGTATAGCCCCTCAATTGGTGCTTTTGTGCCGTAGGTCTTTTGCTCTTTGCGAATGTACACCATCGGATGGTTGCCCACTAGCGAGACGGCCGTGCCAATCGGTAAGGCGGCGTAAGGCAGCGCGGCCACCCGATCAAATTCGATGCTTTGTAACAAATCATCTAGGGCGATAGCAACAGTTTCAAGATGTTCTGGGAAGGACACCAAGCGCCGCATGTCGATGTAAATTGGCGATTGAATGCCAGATTTGAGCGTAAAGCTGCCAAAACGCACACACTCTGATTCATAGAGCGCAACGGCAATGTCTTCCAAACCAACGCGACCACCGTGTTCGTGTTCAGGAATTTCCCCAACTTCAATTGTTGCGCGCACGACGTTGATTTCATCTCGTAAGTCTTTTGCGGCTTGGCCGGGATCTTCAGCGTTACCGATGGCGCGTGAGGCGCTGATCAGCATGCCCAATCCGTCAGCGCGCAGGCCAGCAGTGAGCGCTTCTTTGAGATCGCCACCTTGCGCGCCAATGCCCGGAGCTAAGAACCACAGACTTGGCGCAACATCGCGGCAGTAGCCCAGCGCCCGTGGATAGGTCGCGCCAACGACTAAGCCAACGTTGTCATGCTCTGACCAGTGGCTAATGGTGTGCGCCATATGCACGTAGAGCGGCGTGCCCATTTCATCAAGGGCGATGTCTTGAATGTCGCCGCTGCTCGGGTTGGATGTTTTACACAGCACAAACGCGCCTTTCTCTGCTTCACTCACAAACGGCGCCACTGAGTCGCTGCCCAGGTAAGGGCTGAGCGTGATGGCATCTGCACCGAGCATGTTGAAGGCGCTGTCGGCATAGGCCGCGGCAGTGCTGGCAATGTCACCGCGTTTTGCATCAAGCAAGACGGGGATTTCATCTGGCACGGCAGCAATTACAGCCTTGAGCGCGGCAATCCCCTCTGGGCCAAAGCGCTCAAAGAAGGCACTGTTCGGCTTGTACATTAGCGCGTAATCGGCAGTCTTTGCGATCAAATTCAAAGCAAAGTCCTGCGCGGCGGCAGCAGATGCGCCCTCAGGGCGGTTGGGGTGCGGATCAATGCCGATGCACAGCAAAGTGTTGGCGCTCACAGCGCGATTTTCAATACGTTGGAAGAAACTGGTCATAGATGTAAAAAGTAGTCGTTTGTTTTGAATCCACGAAGATACACAAAGTGACACGAAGTTGGGTCAAGGGCATGTTAGCGTGCATTTTTGCTTGTAAAGCCCTATAAATCAGAGTAAGCCTAGAGAACTCTAACAGCCTTGCGTGCGTCTTTGTGCCCTTCGTGGAGTCTATTTATTGTTTGCCTAAGACGAGATAGAGTAACGCCATGCGCACGTACATGCCGTTTTCCATTTGGCGGAAGTACGCCGCGCGTGGATCATCGTCCACGTCCATGGTGATTTCGTTGACGCGTGGCAGCGGATGCAAAATGCGCATGCTGTCTTTGGCCGGTTTGAGTGTGTCTGGTGAAATGATGAACGCATCTTTCACTGCATCGTAATGGGCCAAATCGTCAAAGCGTTCTTTTTGAACGCGTGTGACGTACAGCACATCAGTCTCGGCGATCACCGGCTCTAGCGCGTCGTATTCGTGTTGCTCAACGCCTGCATCGCCCACGGCTTTGACTAAGTATTCCGGCATTTTCAAGCTGTCTGGCGAGACATAGTTGATTTTGACGCCTTCGAAATTGGTCAGTAAGCGCGCCAGTGAATGCACCGTGCGGCCATATTTCAGGTCACCGAGCAAGGTCACGGTTAGCCCATCAATCTGGCCGAGTTCACGTTTGATGGTGAACAGGTCTAGCAAGGCTTGGGTGGGGTGTTCGCCCGGCCCATCACCAGCATTGATGATTGGCTTTTTAGAGTATTTGGCCGCAATTTCAGCCGCGCCTTTTTCGTAGTGGCGCAGCACAATGGCGTCTGTATAAGACCCCACTGCGCGAATGGTATCTGGCAAGGTTTCACCCTTGGTCACAGAGGAAAACTGCACGTTGTTGATCAGAATGACGCTGCCGCCCAACCGCTCACTGGCCGCTGAAAATGAGGATGACGTCCGCGTTGACGGCTCATAAAACAAATTGCAGGTCAGCTTGCCCTTGAGCAAATCACAGGTCCCCACCGTTTTGACAAGCACACGCATGTCATCGGCAACCGCCAAAATGGTTTCCAAGTCTTCACGATTGAATTGATCAACAGACAAAATATGTTGACCCTTCCACTTTGCTGAAATCTCAGCCCGTTTTTCTTCAGATAGATTCAT
>JAHDBW010000064.1 GCA_020630175.1 Anaerolineales bacterium | reverse complement strand
CCCATCAACAAGATCACGCCAGCCACAACCGACAGCAGTGAACCAGCGATCTCGAACAGGCGCACCGTTAGCTCCGCAGCGGGAGACCCTTTATGTCCCGCACCGGCAATTGGCAGCGTTTTGCTGGCCCCAGTAATGGACGCAATCGTGATGCCAATCCAGATCAGAAAATAGCCAGCAAAAGAGCCATAAGCCGCAAGAGCCGCCAACACAGGCGCGAGTTGCACCAAGGACCAAATCAGCCCAAATACAATCACGGCTAGGCCACACTGCACCGCCGTCAGATGGCCCGACAACGCCATGCGCGTGTTTTTGGCAAACGGAATCAAAAGCCCTTGGATCAAGCCAATCACAAAGAATAAAACGCCTAAAAATATCAGGTGACCGCCAATTGTTGTCAATTCAATCATTTAGAGCTCCTTTATCGCGCACTATTACGGTTCGGCCTGCGCCAATCTGCGCGCGGCGTACCCGGCTAAAATGGCTCCCGCCAGTGCGCTCACGGCAATAAACGCCGCACTGTTTGAAAAATGCGCATGCGCCGCAGCAGAGCCAGGCGGCAGATGGTTTACATGATCAATAGAAATCATGACGTAGTGGTGATACACGCTAAACAACACCGACCCTAACAGGGACATTGCCACAAACCAACTACCAGCCAGTGAAAACCGCGTCCACAGTAGAATGGCACCAATCAACGGCAGCAGTAAGATCACGATGATGATGAACACGTTCTTGTAGGCCGGCAGCGCAATATCGAGTGTTGTGTGGGCATCACCGTGCCACAGGTTGCCCACGAAATGAATCACGACAGCCAGCGTTAGTAGAATTTTGAGAAGAGTAGCGTTCATAATGCGCCTTGCTGCATGTTGCACGTATATCGATAAGACCGCTTGACCGTCTTTGCGCCAAGTGAAGCGTATAAATAGTTAGCGACGTGCGGCTCGGCATTCGACGCAATCCATGCGGTTTCAACACCCAAGGCGTGCTGGCGCTTGAAGCATTCTTTGGCTAAGGCCTTGCCTAGACCTAACTGCCGATAGTCGGTGTGTGTTCCCATCGGCTCAATGTTACCAACGCGCGGATTATTTTCTTCTACCCAGCCCATGCAATAAGCCACACCTTTTCCAGCCGCATTTACCACGACTAGATCTAGCTCCGGCTGATACGTTGGCGTCTCCATCGTGGACAGTAAGCGTGCCTCAGAGAAATTTGGGTTCCCAAACGCGTTCTGCACCAAGGCAACTCGGTCAGGAATATTAGCGTGCGCTGCGGCTGTTATCAGGCTGAAGCCAGCGGGCAGGCGATACGCAAAGTCATAGTCCGTTAGTGAATAAACCCAGACATTTTCAACATGGCCATCCTCATAAAATCCCGCCGCCTGGAGCGCGGCAATCTTTTGCTGCCCAAAGGTGTACACATCGGTCGTGATCTTGGCTTTACCAGCGCCCCACACCGTGCGGCCCCACGTCAAAATCTCTGGAAACAACGCCCAATACGCGGGATGTACCACAATGAAGAAGTCATCAGCGGCATATTCAGAAATGAAGAGCCCGACGACCTGACCGGCAGCCGTTTGCCAATAGCGGCAATGGGCTTGAAAAAACGCAGCATCTTTTTCAGCATGGTAGTTGTAACGCCAAAAATCCATGCGATTTGGCTCCCAATTATTATCCTGTGTCGGATGGGATTCAACCGTTAGCAAAAGCTGCTTAATGCGTTGGTAGTCTGCGTCTGTGTTGGTAAAGGCGTGCTGGGTAATCGTCATTGTGCCGAGTGCCATCCGTCATCAATCGGATGGCGCAACTCAAAGAGACTCTAGCACGTTTTGTCGTTGGACTTAGACCAGCGCGCATCATCGGGATGCATAAAAATACCAAACTGTAATGCCAACAAATCACGGAATGTATCCAAATCCCACAATTCATTTTCGCTGCCGATAATCTCCGGCCCTGCCTCAACTGAATCAATCAGCGCCAGCAGTTTTTCTTGATCCAAAACCGTCGGTCGTGTTGGTTTAGACGTCATATAAAAATCCTCAACTGTAAATAGTGTGCTAATTAGGTGCAATTTCGAGCGAAATGCAACCTACCCCATCGCTATTAACGACAGATTGAGAATTTTTCCGGCAGCCTAGGATCTAATTCATAGCAGTTTCAACTAGAAAACGCGTCAATATCGCATTAAATTCAGTTGCCGCTTCCAAATTTGGCAAATGGCCAACGCCTGCAATCACATGCATTTCAGCATTTGGCAAGCGCTCAAGCATATATTGAGATTCTGTTACCGGGGTAAAAACGTCGACAGCCCCCACAATAATTAGGCTTGGCATTGTCAGCGTTGGCAAAATTGCAGTGTGATCCCGCCGTTCAGCGCGGCCACGGTTGGTCGCCGCAGCACCCAATTTGGGCGTCTTTAGGATCATTTGGCGCACCGTCTCAACGATGTCAGGCCGTGTAGAAAACGTCTGCGCAGAGAAAAAATTGGGCAGTGCTTCCGCACAATAAGCAGCCATGCCGTGCGCCGCTAACACCTCAGAAACCACTATCCGCTTTTGATAAGACGCTGGCGTTTCGGCTTTAGCAGAGGTCGCGCAAAGCACCAAACGTTTGACGCGCTGCGGAAATAAACGCGCAAACTCTAACGCAATTTGCCCACCCATTGAGAGCCCAATCAGCGTCACTTGCGTAAGGCCTAGTTCATCTAATAACACCGCCAAATCCAAGGCCAATTCATCTAATAAGACCATGCCGGGCTGCACGTCACTCTTGCCATAGCCACGCAAATCTGGCGCAATAACCTGATAGTGCCCCACAAACGCCGCCAGCTGCGGTGCCCACATTGCATGGTCAAAAGGATGTCCATGCACAAACAGCAAAGGCGCACCGGCACCTTCTATCAACACCCGCATTTGAATCCCACGCACCGTGATTGTTTGCATAATTTATAGCGCTCCGCACTGAATAACATCCCTCATGTAATACTGCCAACCCAACAGATTCTAACCGTTTACCGAATGGTGAAAACATTAGCTCTGTGCTACATTTCCCGCTACCAAGTCGTGTTGTTACATGCAAGATTGTACAGGAGGCCATCTTGGCTAAAACGGAAAAGAAATTGCGCTTACTGGGGCTATTTGCCCATCCAGATGATGAAGTGTTTTGCGTCGGCGGCACGTTCGCAAAATATGCTGCCGCCGGGGCAGAAACAATGATCGTTTCTTTTACAAAAGGGGAAGCCGGGCAAATTCGTGACGCCGCAATTGCCACCCGCCGCACGCTTGGCAATGTGCGGGCAGCAGAATTAGACCGCGCCTGCGCTGCCCTAAATGTTGATCATGTCCGCTGTTTGGATTTTGGTGATGGGCAAATGCGCAATGTTGACTTTGACAGTCAAGTTGAAGCAGCCGTGGCAATCATTCGTGAATTTAAGCCAGACATGGTGTTTACCTTTGATGAAACCGGAGCCTATGGGCACCCAGACCACATCACCATTTGTCATGTCACAACTGAAGCCTGCCGCATTGCCGGTGATGCCAGCGCCTATCCACAGTCTGGGCCAGCCTTTGCACCCAACAGCCTTTATTACGCAACGTTCCCACAAAATGACCGGCTGCTAATGCAGTTATTGGTGCAATGGCTCAGCGGGTTAGACAATCAATTTCGCGGGACGGATGAATTTACGCACGCCTTGATGTTATTTGCAGATGAATCAGGCATGTTAGGGTATGCCAGCGACCATCTTGAGGTCGAGTGGTATCCACGCGGGTTTTATGTGATTGAGCAAGATGAACCTGCCACCAGCCTCTATCTAATTCTTTCAGGGTCAATTGATATCTACATCGAACAAGACAACGGTGACATGCAATTTATTGAAACCCATAGTCCGGGCACCTTCATCGGCGAATCCGGCATTGCCTACGGCGCGCCCCGCAACGCGCACTGCGTTGCCGCAGAAAACACAACCTGTTTAGTCTTTTCACCGGGCGCGCCAACCAACTTTGCCGGACGCGGCGAGGATGCGCAGTTTGCTGTTGAAACCGAACAGACAACCAAAACGTCTGCAACCGCTGCTGGATTAACTAGCCTGAACGTAGAAGCCTTCATCGATCACAAAGTCAGCGCTCTTTCACAGCATCGTTCGCAATATCCAATTACGCCAGACCTATTCCCAAAATCCATTTTAGAAGAAGTGCTTGGGCATGAACATTTCAGGCTACGCTGGACATCTGAATCCAAAGCGCCCGCCAAGCTTAGCAACAATTGTTAACTAACTTGTTAGCGCCCCAACCTGCCACAGCAGCCCAATTTATGCCAAAACACATCTTACTGATTATCATCGCGTTGAGTATTACAGCGTGTAACACTGCACAGCCGAGTCCAACTCGCGCCACCCCTACAACTGAAATTGCCACAACTGCGCCCACAGACCCACCGATTGCAACAGCTGCAGTCATGCCCAGCACACCAACTGCCCTCACACCGGAACGCGGACAAGAGCAAAATATATTACTGATCATTGCTGACGATTACGGTATTGACCGGATGGGGCTTTACAATCCCGGCCGGACCGATTTACCCCCAACACCAACATTGGATGCACTTGCCGCACAGGGCGTGTTGTTTGAAAACGCTTGGTCTGCACCAATTTGTTCACCAACCCGCGCCACAATGCTTACTGGTCGGTATGGCTTCCGCACCAATATTGGTTGGCGCGTTTACGACGGTCAGCCCGGCATCCGTCTTGATGAATTCACCTTACCAATGGCACTTGACGCAGGCTCTAATAATGCCTATGCGCATGCCAATATTGGAAAGTGGCACTTATCCGATGCTGCCAACGGTGACGCCGACAATCCGAATCAAATGGGCTATGACCACTATTCGGGCATCTTGCAAGGCGGTGTCCAAGACTACAGCGCATGGCGCGAAGTCACAAACGGCACGTCACAGCTCACGAATAGCTATGCCACAACTAAATTTGTTGATGATTCACTCACTTGGATTGAAGCACAGCATGCGACAGATACGCCTTGGTTTCTGTGGTTAGCGTTCAACGCGCCGCACACGCCGTTTCATTTACCACCTGCCGATCTGCATAGTTTTGACAACCTAAGCGGCACGACAGCCGACATTGAGGCCAATCCCAACGCGTATTACGCCGCAATGGTCGAAGCAATGGACACCGAAATCGGGCGCTTGTTAGACAGTATGCCACCCGCCGAACGCGCGCAGACCACCGTCATCTTCATTGGTGATAATGGCACAGCCAGACAAGTAATTGATCCAAACTACAACAGACAACAAGCAAAAGGCTCGCTGCACAGCGGCGGCATTCATGTGCCACTATTGATTTCAGGCGCAGCAATTACGGCACCCGGTCGGCGCGAGCCGGCGCTTGTCAACAGCGTTGATATTTACGCAACCGTTCTAGATCTTGCGGGTATCGAGATGCACAGCGTGCTGCCCAGCGACACTACAGTTGATGCAGTAAGCATGCTGCCCTACATTACAAACACAGCCCACAACGCGCCACGCACCTTTATCTGGAGCGAACGGTTCAATACCGATCTAGAGCCGCGCAACAATGTGCCGCCTGGCATCACCATTCGCAACGCGCAATACAAGCTCGTTCAGTTTGATGATGCAACGGAATTCTTCTATGACCTCACCACAGATAAATATGAAGCCAACAATTTATTAGAGGCCGAACTTGACGCACCCCAAACTGCTGCATACTGCGCCTTACAATCAGAGATCATTACGCTCTACGCCAGTGCAGACGGCGCAACCGTGCCAACATTGCCAGACCGTTGCCTAGCAGCCAATTGATCTTGACCATGCAACTGGAAAATTGTTGAAAGAATAATTTTCTCGCTCTGAATCAAGAAAACGGTCTTTCCTATAGAAAGGCCGTTTTTGATTCCACAATCCTGTCAGAAAAATTGTCAGAAGTAGTGCCTACACTATATATAGTGGTGCAATCACAGCGCTGATCGGCCATACTTAAGGTTAGAGAGTAAGCAATCTCTAACTGGTTTCTACCGAATTTTCGCCTCTTTTGCCACCTCAGGTTACAAAATTGCAACTAAAGCTGTTCATAAAGAATACACTCCAGCGCAATATACAAAAACTGAAGGTTATAAGTTTAGCAATCACAATCTGAAGGCCGAAATACCTTCAACCAAGTTGCAACTTAAGCAACCCTAAACCAATTCGCAATTTTTGACTATTAGTGCGCATATTATCCTGATACTAGATCAAATGAATCTAAACCAATCAATTTTCTGGACGTCCTGTTCATAAAAAATGATGGTAAGTATTGGACAAAACTGGTAGTAGGAAGGCTTCAATGATCAGTTATACGGTAAATAAATTCGGGAAATGGCTCTCGGTAATGCTCAGCATTCTATTGCTCGGCATTTTTGGGTTAACCCAAGTCAGTGCCGGCCCAGCGCTTGGCACGCCCGGCGTCAATGAGGCTGTTCTGACAACCTCAAAAACAATCTCAGACGAACCACTGCTCGGTGGGGATGTGGCATTCACGATCAATGTAATGAATACCGCCCCGCTAGAAGATGGGCTTGAAGACGACAAAGCATACAATATCACCGTGACAGATACCTTACCGGCAGGCCTGAATTACAGCGGCGGCAATCCGGCACCAACCACGATTACCGTCAACCCCGATGGCACCACAACATTGGAATGGGTCAACATTAGCGACCTCGAAGCCAATGAAGATATGTCCATCAGCGTCAACGCTTCAATCGACCCAAGCTTGGTTGTTGGCGACGGGTTCACAAACACCGTCATCGCTGAAGGCAATACCCTGCCAGACAATAGCGGCGCAGACATTACCTCAAACGTGGGGTCTGTAAGCGGGGCTGTGCAAGCCATTGATATTGAAAAACAAGTCAACCAAAGCACCGGCGTTAGCCAAGCCACGGGCGCAAGCGGCTGGGAAGCCGAAGCACCGGGCGAAGGTGCTGGCGAAGAATGGCCGTTCTCTTACACAATCTCTGTGCGTAACAATAATGTCGGCAGCACCAACAACGTAGTTGTAACTGACATTCTGCCACCGGGCGTTGCCTATCTTGGCACTACGTCCGGTCAAGGCGAACCGGCCATCACCCTACTACCAGATGGCAGCCTACAACTCGTTTGGAACCTTGACACACTCACCACAGCCGAATACGCAACCCCAGAACAAATTACTTTTAACGTCGCCATCCCTTACCGTGAACGGATCGGCACCAATCCAGGTGACTGTATTTCAGTCAACGCCACAGATCCGGGCTGTTTCAATGGCGATGTGGTCCAACACCACGAAGTTTATACGAATGAATACGACGCAGTTGGCCAATACAACGGCGCTGAAACGCGCGATGGCTCTACCCACACCCCCACTGACGATCTACCAGAACCCGTTTCTGCGGCCTACATTACTGTCCAAAAATCAGTAGACAACCAAGATGTGGAATATGGGGATCGCGTCACATTTACCCTGAATTATTACGTTTCTGAATACTACAATTTTGAAAACGTTACCCTAACAGACGTGTTACCAGACGGTCTGCAATTTGTTGCGACTACGGCTTCACCTGCTGGCGCTGTTGAAACTGTCAGCGATGACACGCCAAGCACTGGGCAAACCACAATCACTTGGGACATCCCAACAGGCGAGACACAAGCTGGCGCAGCAGGCACCATCACCTTCACAGCCGATGTCCTCACTGATTATGAAAACACTACCCAACCAGTCTTAGCATTTGACCGCCTAACAAATAACGTCAATGTTGAAGGGGACTACACCGATGATGTTGACCCAACCCGCACGGGCACCGTTGGCGATAATGACTCGGCTTATGTTCAATTGGATGGTCCAAGCATCGACAAACAAGTCTGGGATCCAACCCTTGGCGCTTGGATTGAAGAAGATATTTCACTCGCTGTGGGTGACGAAGTGCGCTTTCGTCTCTTTTACACTGCACCAGCTGGCGTAGACGCTGGGGAAAACTATCTCATTGACTTTTTGCCAGCAGGCATGAGTTTTGTTAGTCAAGACTCTTGTACAACATCAGGCGCGACGCAACTAGACCCATGTGTCCCGTCATTCGGTACGGTTGGCGCACTCAATACCGTCCGTTGGGACTATGGCAATGTAGATCTCAACTTCACCGCAGAATATGAAATTACAGCAGTTGTTGACAACATCCCATCTGTTGTAGATGGCGTAATTGTTTCTAACTTCCTGAAAGCCTCAGGTGTAAATACATTTGGCGAAACCTATTCACTGCGTGACCTCGTAACCGGCATCAAATATGTTGAGCCCGTGGTTGAGTTGACTAAATCAGTTTCTCCAAGCAGTAATGTGCAACCGGGGCAGCAGCTTACATATACCATTGTTGTAACCAACACCCAAACTGATCCAGACGGAATTGCACATAACTTTAGCGTGACAGACACGCTACCCGCTAACTTACAATTCAACGGGAGTTGCACACCAGCAACATCCACTTGTACCCCAACAGCAGGCGCAACCGCTGGCACTGGCGGCACGGTCGTTTGGACCTTTACAGATGACGACTTAGACGCTGGCGAATCAGTAACTCTCACATATCAAGCAGAAGTCATTGAAGGCACACCTGCCCGTTCTGACTTGGTAAACATCGCTTCCACTGAGTACAACTCACAAGAAGATGACGCTGGCCGCCAAACAGATATCACCAGCAACACTAGTGATCCAAACACAGATGATGCTGTCGTTCGGACCGCACTCCCAACAGTTTCAAAAGTTGGTACTCCTGCTGTGATTACTGTTGGTGAAGACATCACCTACACCATTCAAGTCACAGTGCCACCCTATGCATCAATGCCAAGCGCAGTAGTGCGTGACAACTTACTCACGAACGGCCTGACCTATAACAATGATGCTGTCTTAACAAATATCAGCGGCACCCCTTTTACTGGTGCAGTACTGCCAGTCGCACCAACGATCAATGAAGGCGCACCCAACCCTGGTGAACGCATCGAATGGGCCGTTGGGGATCTTGACAATAGCACCTCTGCCACACCTTATGTCTTTGAAATTGAATTTAGTGTTGTCTTTGACGGCATCGCCGATGACGGTACTTCTTGGGAAATGTGGCAGCCAACTGCGAATGACTTTGTGCGTAATCAAGCGCAAATCCGTTGGCAGGATATAAGTGGCACAACCCGTAGCGTAACAAGTAACAATGTTGACACCCAAGTTGACCAACCGCTCTTGGATGTTGATAAAACTGTAACCCCAAGCGCTGGCGTTCAAGGTGGCGATACGGTCACTTACACCATCGTGATTGAAAACGTTGGCTATAGCACAGCCCACCAAGTCAACATTGATGATGACGTACCAGCAGGGTTGATCATTAGCCAAGCTAGCTTAGACGCAGACGGCAACGGCGGCGTTGCTGATGCCAACGCGATTAACCCAAGTGGTGCCAATGCCGGCACTATCACATGGTCTGAAATTACATCGATTGCTGTTGGGGATAGCGTTACCTTTAGCTACACCGCAGAAATTTCACCAGACAATGCAACTGGGGCCACGCTAACCAATATTGCTGATGCCAACTGGAGCAGCATGCCCGGCGCAGACCCTGAAGAACGCATTTATAACGACTCTTCAGAAGAAGGCAACACGTGGACTGATGATACCGATCCAGCCTCTGTCACGATCATCGTGCCAAACATGGAAAAGACCATCATCGCGACCAGCGCTGACCACACCAGTGACGCCAGCACGCCAGACGTGACCATTGGTGAAATCATCACCTATCAAATTGTTATTACTGTCCCAGCGAACACCGCCACCCCCATGGAATTCCGCGACATCCTCGATGCCGGTCTCGAGTTCACTGAGGACTACACCATCACCTATAACGGCTTCAGCCCAACTGACCCCGCAACGGTAACACCGACATTTGTTGATGATCACAACATGAACATTGACTTTGGCACGGTAAGCCACCAAGGCGCGGCCAACGCCACCATCGTCATCACCTATGATGTATTGGTTGAAAACGTCACTGGCAATGCCGGTGACCCGCAAACGTCACTAGACAATGCTGCCCGCCTGACCTACAACACCACCGGCACCATCGATGATGCCACGACCGTAGAAGTTGTAGAACCAGTAATGGAAATTGAAAAGCTCATGAGCCCAAGCATTGGGTTTGCTGGCGATGAAATTACCATTACGCTCAACGTTACCAACACGGGCAACGCCAAAGCCTTTGACGTAATCGTCAGTGATCCAATTGACGAAACGTTCTTTGAAAACGTGAGCGCTGGTTTAGTTGCCCCCGGCTTTAGCTATGGCGCAGTCTCGGCTGGCGGCTTTACAACCGTGACCTTTACCGGTGGCGATTTAGACATCGATGAAAGCGTGCAATTTGTCTTCACCGTAGACTTAGTTGAAGACTTTGTGCCACAAGAAATTACAAACACCGCCTACGTCACGCAAGCCACCACCCTACCCGGCGACAATCCATTTGAGCGCGATGAGCCAGATGTAGAAGATGACGCTGTGCTGAACGGGGCCCTTGGCTCAATTGGTGACACCGTCTGGCTAGACACCGATGGTGACGGCATCCAAAACAATGGCGAAAGCGGCATTCCAAATGTTGATGTCACGCTGACCTATCCAGGAGGCATTGAAGTCACCGTTACCACCGATCCAGCAGGCAACTATCTTTTCGAAGACCTGCCCGAAGGTGAATACACGGTCACTATTGACACCAGCACCCTGCCCGCAGACTTGACCCAAACCGGCGATCCTGACACCGCGTTTGATCACATGCACACCTACGATCTAGAAGCGAGCGAAGACTATCTAGACGCAGACTTTGGCTACCAACTCGCAGCGCCAGCCATCCAATTAGACAAAACTGTCTACGCTGGTTGGACTGCCGGGGCAGGCTGCCCGGGCGGCGAATTGGTCAGTGACGATCTGAACGCGCAAATCACCTTCTGTTTCACCGTTACCAACACCGGCAACACTTGGTTAGATGACGTTGCCGTAACAGACAACGATCTAGGCATTGTGCGCGCGAGCATGATCCAACTAAGCGGCACTGAGCCACTTGCGCCGGGCGAAACGCTAGTGTTCTACTACCAAACACGCCTGACCGAAAGCATGGTCAACACCGCAGATACATCTGGTAACCCAACCGATGGCCTTGGTGCTGATCTTGACGGCCAGCCTGACCCAACCGATGACGACACGGCCGAAGTGGTCGCCCTTGGTGCGATTGGCGACACCATCTGGACAGACACCAACGCCGACGGCATCCAAAACGGCGCTGAAACTGGCATCGGCGGCGTTACCGTAACGCTCACCTATCCAGATAGCTCAACCGTCAGCGTTGTGACAGCCGCCGACGGCACCTATCTTTTTGAAGACTTGCCACTTGGCAGCTACACCGTAACGGTCGACTACAGCACAGTGCCAGACGGGCTAGTCATCTCTGGCGACCCAGACGGCCTGTTAGACCACGAATACGACTACGCACTTGGCGATGGGGAAACCTTCCTCGGCGCGGACTTTGGCTACACGCCAGCCAGCACCGCCATCAACATTGAAAAGACGGTCTATGACAGCCATGACAGCGGCGTAAGCTGTAACAGTGGCGTTGAATTAGAAACCGGCCCAGTCGGCACCGACGCCACCTACTGTTTCTTGGTCACCAATAACGGCAACACCCACTTAGCTGGCGTGACCGTAGACGATACAACCCTAAGCATTGACGAAAGCGCAATGACGCTCATCAGCGGCACCTTGCCACTGGCACCGGGCGCCTCAATGCTCTACTACTATGAAAGCAGCATGACCGCCGACTTGGTCAATACCGCTGAAACCACTGGTAACCCAGTTGACCCAACCGGCGCAGACGTTCCGGGGCTAACAGACCCAACCGACAGCAACACCGCTGAAGTCCAACTGGTCGGCTCAATTGGTGACACGATCTGGGCGGATACTGACGGCGACGGCATTCAAAACAATGGCGAAACCGGCATTTCTGGCGTTGTTGTAACACTGACCCATCCAGACGGCTCAACCACATTAGCAGTGACCAATGCTGATGGTGAATACTTGTTCAGCGACCTGCCACCGGGCGACTACACCGTAGCCGTTACGCCGGGCACATTGCCAAACGACCTGATCCAATCTGGTGATCCAGACGCAACGGTTGATCATAGCCATGATTACACCCTTGGCTCTGGTGAAGACTATGAAGACGCTGACTTTGGGTACACCCCAGCTGGCGCAGCGATTACCTTAGCCAAAACTGTCTATGAAGGACACGACGCCGGTGCCACCTGCCCAACCGCTGGTGAGCTAGTTCGCGACGTATTGACGACAGCCGTCACGTACTGTTTCGAAGTCACCAACACTGGAAACACCTTCTTGGCAGACATTGAAATTACCGACACCACCCTTGGTAACGTCACCCGCTCAGACATGATCCTGATCAGCGGCACAGAGCCACTCGCGCCGGGTGCCAGCATGGTGTTCTACTATGAAACAACCTTAGTCGGCACGCTAACCAACACTGCCGAAACTGAAGGCAACCCAGTTGATGGCCAAGGCAACGACATTGTTGGCGAAGACAATCCAACCGCTGAAGATACCGCAGACGTCCTTGCTGTTGGGTCTATTGGAGACACCATCTGGGCAGATACGGATGGCGACGGCGTGCAAAACAACGGCGAAATTGGCATTCCAAATGTCGATGTAATCTTGACCTACCCAGACGGTAGCCAAATCACGCTCACCACAGACACAGACGGCGAATACCTATTCACCGATCTACCAGCAGGCGATTACACGGTCACTGTGGATCACACCACACTGCCACCGTCACTGATCCAATCTGGCGATCCAGACGCAATTTCAGACCACACCCACGACTACAGCTTGGGTGATGGTGAAGACTATCTAGACGCAGACTTTGGCTACACTGCTGCTGACCCAAGCATCGACACGCAAAAAACGGTCTACGCTGGGCACGATCTTGGCGCAAGCTGTGCTGGTGATGAACTCACCATCAACGCGCTGGGTAGCAACGTTACTTACTGTTTCGAAGTAATCAACACCGGCAACACTTACCTAGACAGCCTCAGCCTGACTGACGCTAATCTGGGTATCAATGAAACAAACATGACGCTGTTGAGCGGTAGCTTCCCACTCGCGCCAGCCGCAAGTGCACTTTACTACTACGAAACAACGCTCGACGGCACGTTGATCAACACCATCAATGCTAGCGGTAACCCAACCGATAGCGCTGGCAACGACATTGCTGGCGAAGACGATCCAACCGCTGATGACACTGCTGAGGTACAACCTTGGGGGTCAATCGGTGACTATGTTTGGTATGACGAAAATGGTGATGGCATTCAAGATCCAAGCGAAAATGGCTTGGAAGGCGTGCTGGTCAAACTGACGTATCCAGACGGCACCGAAGTGATTGCAACGACCGGGCCAGACGGCGAATATCTATTTGATGAACTGCCCCAAGGCAACTACACCGTTGAAGTGGTGCCAAATTCATTGCCAATCAACATCTTCCAAACCGGGGATCCAGACGCAGTCATCGATCATTCACACGATGTTGCGCTAGCGCCTGGTCAAGACTATCTTGATGCAGACTTTGGCTACGATGACGCTGTACCGGGCATTGACCTGCAAAAAACGGTCTATCGCGGCCATGACGCTGGCGTCGGCTGTGCAACCGCCGTTGAAGAAGTCCGCGACATTCTGGGCACGCTCATCACTTGGTGTTTCGTTGTCACAAACACAACAAACACGCACCTAGACAGCATCAGCATCGGTGACACGCCACTCGGCATTACTGAAGCGGACATGACGCTGCTCTCTGGTAGCCAACCGCTGGCACCAACCGAAAGCATGGTCTTCTACTATGAAACCACGCTGACCGAAACGCTAGACAACTTAGCCCAAACCACAGCTAATCCAACTGATAGCTTTGGCAACGATATTCCGGGCGCAGAAGACCCAACAGCACAAGACGAAGCCAACGTTGTAGCACTTGGCTCAATCGGCGACTATGTCTGGGAAGACACAAATGCTGATGGCATCCAAGATGTTAGCGAAACTGGCATTGGTGGCGTTACCGTCAACTTGCTAGATGCTAGCGGCACAGTCATTGAAACGGCCACCACCAACCCAGACGGCAGCTACCTGTTTGATGAATTGGTAGAAGGCGAATACACCGTGCAAGTTGATTACGCAACTGTACCGGGCGGCTTGTTCCAAAGCTACGATCCAGATAGCATCCGCGACCACGAACACACCTACTTGCTAGGCGATGGCGAAGACTTCCTTGGTGATGACTTTGGCTACACCCCAGCAACACCGGGTATTAGCCTAGCGAAGACAGTCTATGAAGGCCATACCGCTGGCACCGACTGTGCTGCCGGTCTTGAACTGGTCGACGGCCCGCTGGGCACCACAATCACATACTGCTTCGAAGTCACCAACACCGGCAATACCTATCTAGACGCAATCGTCCTAAACGACGCAACGCTTGGGATTACACGTGCAGAAATGACTGTCCTGAGTGGCACAGAGCCGCTAGCGCCAGCCGCGAGCATGGTCTTCTATTACGAAACCACACTGACTGGCAGCTTGGTCAACACCGCTGACACATCAGCCAATCCAACTGACGAGTACGGCGAAGACATTCACGGCGTAGATGATCCAACCGCGCAAGATACCGCTGAAGTGTTAGCACTTGGCACCATTGGCGACACCATCTACTTAGATGCAGACGGCAACGGCACGCAAGACGCTGGCGAAAACGGCATTCCAGCCGTTGATGTCAACTTATATGACGAAACTGGCACCTTGATCGCAACCGTCACTACCGATGCGAACGGTAACTATCTGTTCCCAGACCTGCCGCAAGGTGACTACACCGTGGCAGTCGATGTGAACACGCTCCCGACTGAGATCTTCCAAACGGCTGATCCAGACGGCGTCCTAGACGATCAACAAGCATACAGCCTAGGTGACGGTGAAATCTACGAAGGCGCAGACTTCGGCTACATGCCAGCGGACCCAAATATCGCCCTTGAAAAGACTATCAACGGTGGTCATGAAAACGGTGCAAACTGCCCCGGCTATGAGCTGATTATCTCTGCGGCGGGCAAGCCAATCACCTACTGTTTCCAAGTGACTAACACTGGTAACACGTGGTTAGACGGCATCAACATTACCGACAGTGACATTGGCATGACCCATGGCGACCTCACCTTGCTAAGCGGCACCTTGCCACTGGCACCGGGTGAAAGCGCAATGTACTATGTGCATACGCAAGTTGAAAGCAGCTTGCTCAACACCGCTAACGTCTCTGGTAACCCAGTCGACTCAACCGGTGATGACATTCCGGGCAGCCAAGATCCGACGGATACCAACACCGCAGAACACTTGTTACCGGGCAAAATTGGTGACACCGTTTGGTTAGACACCAACGGCGACGGTAACTATGAGCCAGGTGAAAGCGGCATCGCTGGCGTGACTGTGACCTTGTATGACAGTCTGGGCAATGTTGTCGCAACGGATGTAACTGACGCCGATGGTAAGTACCTATTTGAAACGCTGCCAGCCGACAACTACACCGTGGTGGTGGATGACAGCACCTTGCCACCAAGCACACCGCTCATCCAAACCGGTGACTATGACGGCACGCTAGACCATGAAACCCAATATGGGCTTGGTCCAGACGAAGAGTTCTTACGCGCTGACTTTGGCTACGTGCCAGCCAGCCCAGCCATCAACATCGACAAAACTGTCTATGCGGAACACAATGCTGGCGCAAGCTGCCCAACTGCAACGGCTGAAACCGAAGCTGGTATTGGCAGCAACATCACCTACTGTTTTGTGGTGACCAATACCGGTAACACTTGGTTGAACAATGTTGTTGTCAATGACACAACGCTGGGGCTAACACGCGCTGACCTGACACTCTTGGTTGGCACCGAACCATTGGCACCAGCAGAGAGCATGACGTTCTACTATGAAACCACGCTCAACAACAGCTTGGTCAACGAAGTCAACACCAGCGCTGACCCTGAATATCCAACCGGCGATCCAATTCCAGAACTGGAAGACCCAACCAACGATGACACGGCTGAAGTAACCGCCTTAGGGTCAATTGGTGATCGTATCTGGCTAGATGCCAATGCAGACGGCGTACAAGATGCAGGTGAAGTTGGCATTGAAGGCGTCACCGTGATGCTATTTGATGGCACCGGCACCATGATCGCAACCGCTGTGACAGATAGCAACGGCAACTACCTATTCCCTGACTTACCAGTGGATAGCTACAACGTGTTGATCAATCCGGGTAGCGTCCCAGACGCGCTCATCCCAACGTTCGATCCAGACGGCACGCTGGACTTTGGCAGCCCGTATCAACTTGGCGATGGTGAAGACTACCGCGACCATGACTTTGGCTTCCAAAGTGCGTTGACTGAAATCGCCGTCCAAAAAACGGTCTACCTCGGTCACGATAGCGGCGCGCAATGTCCGGGTGGAGAACTCTCAACAGGCGTGAGCGGCACAACCGTCACCTTCTGTTTCGAAGTTGCCAATCTAGGAAACACAATCTTAGACAATGTAACCTTGAACGACCCGTTGTTGAACATCACCGACGCTGATATGACCTTGATTTCAGGCAGTCTGCCACTGCAACCAAATACCGCAGTGATGTACTACTATGAAACAGAAATCGGCGCTGATGTCACCAACATCGTGACCGCAACTGGTGACCCAGTCAATGAAAGCGGCGAGCCAATCGTCAATGCGACCTCACCAACCAGCCAAGACATTGCTAAGGTTGGCGTACTCGGCAGCATTGGTGACACCATCTGGTTTGACACCGATGGCAACGGCGAACAAGACGCAGGCGAAGCTGGCTTAGCCAACATCACCGTAACCTTGACCCTACCAGACGGCAGCACGCTGACGACCGAAACTGACGCCAACGGCAACTATCTGTTCGAAAACTTGCCATCAGGTGACTACACCGTTACCGTAGATACCGGCAACTTGCCAGCCGGTAGCGGCCCAAGCTATGACCTAGACGGTGACTTGGACAATGCAACCACCATTAGCTTGGTCAATGGCGCTGATCGCTTAGACGCAGACTTTGGATACCGCTCAGTTGGCAGCATTGGTGACACCATCTGGCTAGATACCGACGGCGACGGCACACAAAACAACAACGAAGCAGGCTTAGCAGACGTCACTGTGACGCTAACGTTGCCAGATGGCAGCACACGCACAACCGTGACAGACGCAGACGGCAAGTATCTATTCGCCGATCTACCAGCCGGTGACTATGAAGTTGAAGTTGACACAAGCACTGTGCCAGCGGGGCTAACCCAATCAGGCGACCCAGACAGCACCTTGGACAGCAAACACACCGTGAACTTGGGTCTAAATGAAGACTATCTAGACGCTGATTTTGGCTACAACATTGCAGTTGATCCAACGCCAACCGCAACGCCTGAACCAACGCAAGTCGGTACAACGCCAACGCCAGTGCCAACCCAAGCAGGGTTCACGCCAACGCCGACACCTGTACCGGGCCAAGGCGTGGTGACATCAACACCAACAGCGACGCCAATTACGAATGCATTAGGCGAAACAAACAGTGCGCAACCAACGGCTACACTCACGCCAACTGCGGTGCCACCAACGTTCACGCCAACAGCCGTGCCGCAACAGCCAGCGCAAAGCACAGCGGTGCCAACGCCAAGTATCCAAACCGATACATTAGCCGGTACGCTGCAAGTCAACCGTGACCTATCAATTAGCAAGACGTCAAACTCTAGCATTGCACAAATTGGGGATAGCGTGATTTACAACATCACCATTAATAACCCAACGCAATTTACAACCAATAACGTAATTGTCACGGATGTAGTTGATCCGCGAATTGACATCCTCAATGTCAATTCAACTGCGGGCACAACAACCAATAATGGCAACATTGTGACCGTTCAAATCCCAATGGTCGATGCAAATCAGACCATTACCATCAGCATTATTGGCCGCGTGAATGCGCAAGCTGTGGCTGGTAACGCGATAGACAACACCGCATCGTTGACAGGTGAAGACATCGATGCACGTAGTTCAAATACAGCAACCGTGCAATTGGTGCCAAATCAGATCCCGACAACGGGTGACCTATCACAAGCGCCAACACCTTGGATGGGCATAATTGCCGCCATTAGCCTGTGCGCTGTTGCCGGTTACCTAATGCGCTTTCGCAAAGAAGGCTTGCTCAGCTAAACGTCGTAACGCTTAACGCAAAACGCCAACGCTCTAATCGCGTTGGCGTTTTTATTTAACACGCAACTGTTATAAGCCCTGCTGTTTAGCCAGTGCTGCGGCGCAGGGCTCTTGTTGTGTTAGCGC
>JAHDBW010000382.1 GCA_020630175.1 Anaerolineales bacterium | reverse complement strand
ACTAACAAACTAGCAGACCAACAAACAAAATCATGAATAAAACAATTGCATTGGAACAAACTCACATCGTACCGACTTACGTCCGGCCAGAGATCGTATTTACGCATGGCGAAGGGCCGTATCTTTTTGCTGAAGACGGCAAGCGTTACTTAGACTTTACCTCTGGGATTGCCGTGACTTCGCTTGGCCACTCGCATCCAGAGTGGGTCGCAGCGGTACAAGAACAGGCCGCTAAGCTGGTGCATGTTAGCAACTTGTATCACACGGAACCCCACGTGGGCGTTGCTAAACGTTTGGCGGATCACTCGTTTGGGGATCGCGTGTTTTTCTGCAACTCTGGCACAGAGGCCACCGAAGGCGCGCTGAAGTTTGCCCGTAAATATGCCAAGCAATCTGGCAATGCCGACAAAGTCAATCTGATTGGTTTCTCTGCTGGCTTCCATGGCCGCACAATAGGGGCGTTGGCGGTAACGTATAAAGAAAAGTATCGCGCGCCGTTTGCACCGGTGATGCCGGGCGCGACGTTTGGCACATTCAATGACATCGACGCGCTTGAAGACCTCATTGATGAAAACACAGCAGCAGTGATTGTCGAACCAATGCAAGGCGAAGGTGGTGTCAATCCGGCGGATCGTGAATTCTTGCAAGGCTTGCGCGCATTGTGTGACAAGCACGGCGCACTGCTCATTTTTGATGAAGTGCAAGTTGGCTTAGGCCGCACCGGCAAGCTTTGGGGCCATGAACACGCAGGCGTTGCGCCAGACATTATGACCCTTGCCAAGCCGTTAGCAAACGGTCTGCCAATTGGCGCAATTGTCTGTAGTGAAAAAGTTGCCCAAGTGATGGCACCGGGCGATCATGGCAGCACCTTTGCCGCTGGCCCGCTCGTATGCCGTGCGGCTGAAGTGACCTTTGACATCATCAATCAGCCTGAATTCTTGGCACACGTGACCGAGATGGGCAACTACCTCCAAGCTGAGCTGAACAAGATCGAAAGCAGCCATATCAAAGAGGTGCGTGGTATCGGGTTGTTGATTGGCATCGAACTCGATATCGAAGTCGGGCCACTTGTTGCGGCAGCACGCGATCATGGGTTGCTAGCAATTAGCGCTGGACCAAACGTCTTGCGGTTGGCACCGGCCTTGACCATTACCAAAGCACATGCCGATGAAGCCTTGGCTGTGCTCAAACAAATACTCGCAACGGACTAACCGAAATGGCTGTTGTTGCTGCCCAAGCTGAGCATATTCCTGGCATTGTCCGTTTAGTGACAGAACACGCCCGCCGTGGCGATGTATTGCCACGCTCGCTAGAAAATATCCAAGAGACCATCAACGATTGGGTTGTGGGGCTGGACGCAGCGGGGCAGGTTGTGGCGTGTGGCTCTTTGTTGCAATACACACCAACCTTGGCCGAAGTGCGCTCGCTAGTGGTTGATGAATCGCAGCATGGACAGGGCTGGGGGCATAAAATTGTGACAGCACTAAAAGAACAAGCGGTGCTGCGTGGCATTCCCAAGCTGTTTGCACTAACCCGCGCCGTCCGCTTTTTTCTACGCCAAGAGTTTTTGATTACACGCAAAGATTTATTTCCTGAGAAAGTGTACAAAGACTGTTTATCCTGTCCCGTTCTAGAAAATTGTGATGAAGTTGCGGTTGCTTACAATGTGCCGCTTAATCCCGCGCTGCAGGTTCCGTTAGCAGCGCAACACCAAGACTAATTTAGCTATGGATCACGAATTACAAATCGATTTATCTGGCTCCGTTACCTCACCAAAAGGATTTTATGCGTCTGGCATTGCCTGTGGTCTCAAGCCAAATGGCGACCGCGATGTGGCGTTGGTGCTTTCTGATGCCGACTGTGCAGCGGCGGGTGTGTTTACCAAGAATTTGGTCAAAGCCGCGCCAGTGATTGTGGATGAAGAAACGTTGGCGGAAAATCCAACCGGCATTCGCGCCGTGCTCACGAACAGCAAAAATGCCAATGCCGTGACTGGCGATCAAGGCCTGCAAAATGCCCGCGAAAGCCAACGTCTGATGGCGGAAGCGCTGGGCTTAGATGCCAACCAAATCTTTGTCATGTCAACGGGCGTGATTGGGCAGCAAATGCCAATGGATAAATTGAAAAAAGGCATCACGCTATCTGCTGATGCCTTGTCTGATGATGGCGGTAAAGACGCCGCATTGGCGATTATGACCACGGACACCGTGCCTAAGTCAGCCTCGCTCACCGTTGAGTTGAGTGGTGGCACCGTGACCTTAGGCGGCATGGTCAAAGGTGCGGGCATGATCCATCCCAACATGGCAACCATGCTGTCTGTCATTACGACCGATGCCAAAATTGCCCAAGAAGATCTCCAGCTTTGTTTAGACGTCGCGAATGGGCCGTCATTTAGCAGCATTAGTATTGATGGTGACACCAGCACCAATGACACGGTGCTGTGTCTGGCAAACGGCCAAAGTGGCGTTGCTGTAGATACAGACGCTGATAAGTCTGATTTTCTAGGGGCGCTGTCGCATTTAGCGTTACACCTTGCTCAAGCCGTTGTGCGCGATGGCGAAGGCGTAACGAAGTTTGTCACGATGACCGTGTCTGGCGCAGAAACCGATGCCGACGCGAAGCAAATCGCCAATACGATTGCAACGTCGCCGCTGGTCAAGACGGCTTTTGCTGGCAGTGACCCCAATTGGGGGCGGATTTTGGCCGCAGCAGGGCGGGCTGGTGTTGATTTTGACGTCAATCTAACTAACTTGGTGTGTATGGCGGAAGGCCATGTGCCGGTTGCCATGCTTTCGGCAGGCACCCCCACAGATTATTTAGAAGAAGACGCAGCGGCAATCTTTGCTGAAGCCGATATTGAAATCTCACTGTCGATTGGCGGTGGGCTAGGCCGTGGCACCGTTTACACGTCAGACTTTACCAAGGATTACGTCAGTATCAACGCTGATTATCGGTCTTAG
>JAHDBW010000381.1 GCA_020630175.1 Anaerolineales bacterium | reverse complement strand
GCAGCCCAATCCACCAAACGATCTACAGCCTTGCGGACGCTTTCGGTTGGCGTGCCAAGGGAAAATCGCACATACCCCGCCCCGCTTTCGCCAAAAACTGTGCCAGGTGTAAGGCTAACACCAGTTTCCATTAAGAGTTTTTTCGCAAACGCAGCGTCATCTGTACCATCTGGCAATTTGGCCCAGACATACATCCCGCCTTGTGGAGCAGCGGCTTGCCAGCCAATTGTACGCACGCCAGCCATAATCAGTGCTAAGCGTTCGGCGTAAATGTCGTTACGGTCTTTGATCCAGTCTTGTGAGCCGGTTAGGCCAGCACTTGCTCCATCTAAGGCTGGGCGGAACGAGCCCGTGTCTAAGTTGGATTTCCACTTGCCCAAGTTACGAATGATCTCAGCATTGCCTAGCACGGCGGCTGCCCGCCAACCGGCCATGTTGTAGGTTTTAGACATCGAATTGAATTCAATCGCAACGTCCATTGCGCCTGCAACTTCAAGAATACTTGGCGCTAGATAGTCACCAAAGGTAATGTCGGCATAAGGGGAATCGTGCGCCACAATGAAATTGTGCTTGCGCCCTAGCGCCACAGCCTTCTCAAAAAAGGCAAGATCCGCCGTTGCCCCGGTCGGATTATTTGGATAGTTGAGCCACATGATTTTGGTGCGGGCAAGAACATCATCCGCGATCGCATCAAAATCTGGCAAGAACGCATTCTCCGCCAAAAGCGGCATGCGCACGATCTCCCCACCCGCCATCAACGTGCCGGAGCTATACGTGATGTAGCCCGGATCTGGCACCAAGACCACATCGCCCGGCTCAACATACACTTGCGCCAGATTGAAGATGCCTTCTTTGCTGCCAAGCAAGCTAAACACCTCAGACTGTGGATCGAGCGTCACACCATAACGATTGCTGTAATACGTTGCCCACGCCTCGCGGTACGGCGCAGGGCCATTGATTGGGCTATAGCTGTGATGCTTTGGATTATTGGCCGATTCCTGCATGCTTTCGATAATAAAATTAGCAGGAGGCATATCGGGCGCACCAATATCCAAACGGATAATGTCAACGCCATCAGCTTTGAGCTGAGCGAAGAGTTGTGCTAACCCGAAAAAATAGTTAGCAGGCAAGTTAGCCATGCGGCTGGCGGTAGAAATAGAATTAGACATAAAACGATTAGGTAAGTGACCGGATTTTTTCGACAAGTTCGGTCTTAATAAAACGTGGTTCCGTCGAGAGACGGTTTTGATGACGGCGTTTACCCGGCATGCGGATGCCATCCATATTTTCCAAACGTGACAGGAAGCCCTCACTGTGAGCGCCCCAGTCGTCACCGGCAATCAGCTTGGGCGACAAGGCAATGATCAGTTGCCCGCCTTGAGCTGGCCCACCATCTTTGTTATCGGCTTCACCTGCTTCATAACTGAAATGATCGCCAACTAAACCAGCAGAAAGCAACTCAATCATAGTCGCAATCGCAGAGCCTTTATAGCCACCAAATGGCAAAATAACGCCACCATTGAGCACCGCCGCCGCATCAGTTGTTGGGTTTCCTTCAGCGTCTAAGCCAATCCCAGGCTCTAGTGGATGCCCGTCACGCGCCGCAATGCCAACATCGCCATGCGCTTTCGCCGCAGTCGCCATATCAAACACATACGGATCTTTACCCGGACGCGGCCATGCAAATGAAATTGGATTGGTGCTAAAAAACGCTTTCTTTGCGCCATACGGGGCAACCATTGGCGTATGGGCGGTACAAGCAATGCCAACTAAACCTTGTTCAGCCAGCGCTTCCGTTTCCGGCCACAAGGCTGCAAAATGGTGGCTCTTGCGAATGGCGAGCACAGCAATGCCAAGTGCTTTGGCGGCTTCTGCCAAAACGGGAATGCCAACCTCTAATGCAAGCGGTGCCATGCCGTTGTTGCCATCTAACCGAATTGCAGCCGGGGTTACCTGCTCAACAGTTGGCACCGCGTTGCCAGCAACTTTGCCGCTCCGCAAAGACGCAACATAGCCCGGCAAACGATACAAGCCATGCGATTCAGACCCGTCGCGTTCGGCGGTGCTGACCGTCTTCGCCGTAGCTGCAGCGTTGGCATCATCACAACCGTTGGCACGCAAACAATCGTAGGCCAGCGTATAAATTTGTTCTACAGTAAGTGGTGTCTTTGACATGTCCTTTGCCTTTCGTTTGAAGAGTCTTATTGCGCCTTTCTTCAAGCGCGCTAAACAAAAATGGGGACAAGTCAGGCAATGCTGAACGTTATCCCCATCAAAAGATACTTCAATTTTAGCGTCTATTTAGCAATATTGTCGCCAATTGTTGTAGATCAAACTGGCATAACGCTACGCAGACCGTAACGCTGCCGTTTTTGCTAAATCGAGCGTGTAGTGGGCTGGCATGCGTACCAGTGCATTTTCAGCACCGATGTATTCGATTGCAACACCGTAGACATCCTGCGCAGCGCCAATCGACACATACCCATTCACCACATCGTCTAAAACAGCTTGTGGATCACGTTTGTGCGGGTCACCATACCCACCGCCACCCGGCGGAGACATTGTGATTTTTGCATCCGCGTCCATCCACATGATTGTTTTTGGTGGCACAGACTCGCCATTGAGTTCAAACTTCCCAATTGCGCCATCTTGCCCGCCAAAGAGACCTTGCGCTGGGAATTGCGTGCGATCAACCATCCCAGAAAGGCTCCACTTTTCTTTACCAAGGTGCAAGAATTCTGAAGACTGCCCTAAACCGCCCCGAAATTCACCCGCCCCACCTGAGTCGGTTGCGAGTGCGCGATAACGTTGCAGCATAGGCGCTTGCGTTTCTACAATTTCAGATGGAACGCCACCAACCCCACTAGGGAAGCCAGTTGTCGATAAGCCATCTTTGGTTGGTCGAGCGCCAGTGCCGCCTAGTTGGAACAGCGTAAAGTTGCTTTGCTTGCCAGACTCTGGCC
>JAHDBW010000380.1 GCA_020630175.1 Anaerolineales bacterium | reverse complement strand
CAGCCCAAAGGGCTTTCCCACACCCACTAGCCTGACGGCTTCAGCCTCAGGCGGCCTGCCCAAAGATAACACCACGTTATGATTGACCCAGAAAAAGGTTAGAAAACTTTAGATTAGCGAAATAGCATTGACGAACATGCGATTTGCGGCTAAAAGTAACGTGTCGCCGTGAAGGTGCTAAAATCGGCATCGTCAAATAGACAAAATTCGTGTGAACCCTATAGGTATTGTGACGATATGCGGAATCAGTCGTCAAATGTAGTTAGGACTAGGCTGAATAATTTGCCTAGCGGAGTGTAAAAATGAAGAAATTATTTTCGATTGTTGCCGCAGTGTGCGCCCTTGCGGGTGCCATGTATTTTGCGCAGACTGCGCTTGCGCAGGGTGGCGTACAAGTTATTGTCAATCCTGGGGCGGGCGAATGTGGCGCTGGTTCAGCCGATGGGCGTTTTCAAAATACGTTAGATCGCCTTTCTGGACCACTGTCTGTTGAGAATGTTGAAATCAAAGAAGTTGCGACCGATCGCAATTTCAATGCGTGTGTCACCATTAACGTCTTTTTCAAAGGCGGGCAAGGTCCACACTCTGTTGCTGTAAATGGCACCAATATCCCTTATCGTGGCCCATACTTGGTGTCACGGCTTGATGGTGAATTTGGTCAGGTTGAATTTGATGTTGTCGCCCAATGTGGCAGCAACTACACGATGGATGTCACGCTGTCATCCATTGATGGGCAGTCTAATACGCTCTCTGTGACGGAATTCTTCCCTTGTGTAACACCAACCGTGCAAGAAATTACGGTGAGCGGCCAAGCGGCTGCCGGTGCGCCAGCGGCGGCACCAGTGGTACCAACTGCTGTGCCAACGCCTGTCGTTCCGGGTGTAACCATTGCTTACGGCCCAGCGGGTGGCGCAATTGAGTACATTCCAAATGCTGCTAAGAAAGAATGTGGTTATGGCTTCTTTGGTGGCGCGTATGATCCACCGCTTTACCGCTTGCGTGATTATGGTGGAACGCAGTTCCTTGGCCCACACATTCGTGACATTGAAGTCACGCCAGAATTTGGCACATGTCTCACAATTGCATCAGTGATGACCGGTGGCGTTGGCCCTTGGAAGATGTACATCAACGGTCAAGAAGTGCCGTATCGCGGGCCACACCTTATTTCACGCTTGAATGGCGAGTTTGGGTATTGGGCTGTTGACCTGCGCGTTGAATGTGGCCAAACCTATAACCTCGATGTGCTGATGATTTCATCAGTTGGCGGGGCGGCACACCATGTGATTAGTGAATTTATCCCGTGTGAAAATCGGCTTTCAGGCTTGAACTTCTAGCACGCGCGAATTTAAATGCAAAACGGGCTGGTCTTGTAAGATCAGCCCGTTTTTTTGTTAAGGTTGGGAATGGCTTAGGTTACGTCCAAGTCAGGTCTGGATTTACAAACGGCACAAGCGCAAAGATAACGGCTTGTACATAATAGTCAGTGCGTGGGATTGCGCCATGTGTCAAAATGCCGGTGGCACCATCGTGTTGCTTCGAATTTGTGCGTTGGAACACCACATCATCGGCGTGGCCTAATTCCATGCCGCTTTGCACCAACTGCGCTATTTCTGTTGGGAGGCGTAAGGTTGCTGTGCGGCTTTCACCATAGCTGGTGTTAGATTGAATGGTAACCCATGCATAGACTAATAGCTGGCCGTTTTCTAGGCTACAACCACCTTCAATGCCTACCCAGTAGTCTGCGTCCGGGCGGGCGGCTTGCGCATTTTGCATGCGGTTTTTTGCGCCACGTAATGTTTCCGCATCGGTCATGGGCTGGTCGCTCACGCCAGAAGGCACAGACACCGTTTCAAAATTGAAGGCTGTCTCTTTGAACATGGCGGCAAAGCCATTTTCAGTGGCGGCACGTTTTACAGGATTTTTTGAACTAATCACAACAGTTTGCATGCGCCTATTTTACGGGGTAAGCCTTATAATTTTGTAGTGTTTCGTTATTTGGGCTTGGCACTGACGTGCTACTGTTGATAATGAAATAATAATTTTGGAATTCCAACCCATCCTATGCTGAATAAACTGGACTATACAGTTGAGTTAGAGGTCTTTAGTGGCCCGCTCGATTTGTTGCTACAACTGATTGAACGTGAAGAATTGGATATCACCAAAGTGGCGCTGGCCAAGGTGACAGACCAATATCTGATGCGCGTGCGTGAACTGCAAAACGAGAAGATCGACAACATTGCCGATTTTTTAGTGATTGCCGCGCGTTTGATTCTGATCAAGTCTGAAGCACTGTTGCCGCGCCCGCCAGAACGTCAGCCAGAGGAAGAAGATCCGGGTGAAGAACTGGCTCGCTTGCTATTGGCGTACAAACGCTATAAAGAAGTTGCTGGTATTTTGGATGAACGCCAGAATGCGGGCTTACGAACGTACCTGCGCATGGCAACGCCACCTAAGCCAGACCCTAAAACTGACCTTTCTGGCATTACGCCAGACCACTTGTGGCAAGCCGTAGCGCGCCTGATGGAATTGCTGCCTGCGGATACGCCGCCCGTTTCGACCGTTATCAAACGACCGCGCGTGCGGGTGAAGGACAAAATGAAGCTCATTCGCGATGTGCTCAAAGATGAGGGCAAAGCGAGCTTTTTTGAATTACTCAAACCTGCGAAGTCACGCAGTGAAATCTTTGTTACGTTTTTGGCGATTTTGGAGCTTGTAAAACAGCGGTTTATTGAAGCCAATCAAAATGAGCTGTTTGACGATATTGACATCGTCATGATTGGCGATTGGGCGCACCGCCCCGACCTTGAAATTCGCTCTGAATTAGATGGCGACGATGATGACGAAGACGAATTTGGCCACGTTGACCTAGGCCTAAAACATTAGAGCATTGGCAACAATCAGTTAACAACCCCAATAATTGGCAGTTGGCAGTTGGCAGTTGGCAGTTGGCAGTTGGCAGTTGGCAGTT
>JAHDBW010000063.1 GCA_020630175.1 Anaerolineales bacterium | reverse complement strand
CCCACTTAAACAAAAACAGCGGCCTCAACATGAAGCCGCTGTTTTTTATTTGCAGAAAAAATCTAGATCTTATTGAAGCCCCATCGCTTCCTTGATTGGCCCACAGGCTGGACATTCCCCGTTCGGACGGATAATTGCAAACCCGGCTTGCGGATCATCTTCAAAGAAGTAGTCAAAGTCGATGTTCCAGACAATAAGCATACGCACTGCGCCTTGTTGGCGAGACAACGTAACCACTTCACCCCAATATTGGGCATGTTGATCAACTGTCATATTGATGCCGCCTTGGTTAGGCAAGCCGCGCCAAGAGAACCCTTGTGGCAGCCAACCCCACTCTTCACCGCTCAAGTAACCCAACTCAGTGAAACACAGTTGCTTCCCGCCAGTAATTTGTTGATACGTTTCAACAATCCCTTGGAAGTAGCGGGTGTAGTGTGAACTGTGGCCACGTGGATCACCACTGGTTTGGTATGGAGACACCAAGCCTTCATTGTAGTGCGCGCCGACACAGTCTAAGTAGTTCATTGCGCCAGCAGCAACCATGCGTTCCAAGTATGGGCGGTCATCACAACCGTCTGGGGTACAGGTGCCCCGGAAGAAACCGGTCGGTGCAAAGGCTGATGAAACCACCAAAGTGTTTGGATTTGCAGCTTTGATTGCCGTATAAGATTGGCGTAGCAAGTCTGTGTAGGCTTCTGGGCTAATCTTGCCCTTTTGCCATTCACGTTCAATGTTGACTTCGTTCCAAACTTCAATCCCGTCTGCGCCAGCAGCGGCCAATGCAGCCACAAACTGTGCATACTCTGGATATTTATAAGCGTCTACGTGATCGTGATACCCCACCACACCTAGCAAGACTTTGAAGCCTTTGTCGTGGGCATTATTGATGTAGTACTTGGCATTTTCTGGATCCATGCCCGGTTCCCACTTCACTTGATGTTTGACCCAGGTCATCCCGGTTTCATGCATCACTTGTTGTGCGCGGTCACCAAACCAGTTGACCTGCCCACCCAATTCAAATGGCGCGTTGACATTGCTAACCCCACCCGTATTTGGGATAGGTTGCGCAACTTGCGGTACAGCCGTTGGCACTGGTGTCGGCGGGACGGCAGTTGGTTGTGCGGTAGGTGCAGCACCTTGCGGTGTTGGCGGCACAGCCGTTGGCGTATTTGTTGGGCGCGGTGTCCGCGTTGGTGTTGGCGTCCGTGTTGGGCCTTGTTGCACCGCAACAGCATTTTCAGGTGTTGGCGTTGGCGTGCTGGTTGGTGGCACTGCTGTTGGCGTCAACGTTGGTGTTGCTGTTGGCGTCGG
Organism: Anaerolineales bacterium; assembly: GCA_020630175.1. Lineage (GTDB taxonomy): Bacteria > Chloroflexota > Anaerolineae > Anaerolineales > UBA6668 > JAHDIM01. The sequence continues at coordinate 17,280 of JAHDBW010000063.1, read as the reverse complement.
TGTATTTGTTGCTGTCGGTGTTGGCGTTGGTGCAATGTACTCATAGCGCTCTACGCCGTCTGGGAATGCCAAGCGCATAACAGCACCAAGCGGTAAACAAGCCGAACAGCGTGAGTCGCGGCGTAAAATTGAATAGCCAGCGTCCAATTTATTTTGTGAACGTGAGCCAATGTCAACGTTGTTGATCATCATCAGCAAAACATTTTGGTTGCTTGCTGCCAACATGGCCGCTTCACCCAAGAATTGGGCTTGTTCATTTAGCGTCAGGTTGAAGTCTGTTTCAGGATGCCATTGCAAGCTTTGTGGCAAGTTGCCAATCCCTTGACCTGAGTGATACCCAATATTTGTGAAACAAAGTGGTTTTTCGTGTTTTGAAACGCTGTGATAAAGATCCACCATTGGACCAAAATAGCGTGTGTAGTAGTCAATTTCTGAGCGTGGATCGTCGCCAGATTGCGTTGGTGAAACTAACCCTTCGGTATATTGCACACCGATACAATCGACATGGTCTAGCACCCCAACGCGCACCATGCGGCGCAAGTATGGCAAATCGTCACAGCCTTCTGCTGTACAGCGCGTATTTTCAACCAGTGGCGTTGGTGCCCCTGAAATAATCAGCGTGTCTGGATTAGCAGCGCGAATTGCGGTTGCGGCTTGTTCAACAAGATTGACGTAAGTCGCAGCGTTGATACCGCCTTCAACCCAACCATCTGCGGTGTTCATGGCATTCCAAATTTCAATGCCGTCAGCGCCACCTTCTGCAAGTGCGCCAACAAAGTTGGCATAGTCTGCAAATGTGTCTGGCTGTACAACGCCGTTTTCACCACGAACGGTGTAAAGCACGTAGAATTCATCTTTATGTGCTTCAGTAAGTTGTTCAATGATTGGCTGTGGATTGTCACCCGGTTGCCATTCGATTTCGAATTTCACCCAGCTCATGCCAGCGTGGCGCATTGCCACAACCGCATCTGGTGATAAATCGTTGACTTGGCCACCAAGTGCAAATAATGGGTTGAACTCTTCTGGTGGATTGTCAAACAAATTGACTTTACGGGGTTCAACGGATGGCTCTTGATCTTTTGTTTCATCTGCACTTGCGTAGCGGGCAGCAAAAGCAACGGGAAGCATTAGCGCGACGATAATAAAAATACGCCCTAAGCTGCTAGCCGCTTGACCAAGAAATACGCGCGCTTGCTTGCCTGTGAGGGCACGCATTAGCGCTTCAAAAAAAGATGGTGTTACCTGTTTCATATAATAATTTGCGAATATACCTGTAAAATTTCGCGTATAAAAATCTGTAAACTGCGTGTATATGGATAATTCCAATAACAGAATAGCGAATAGGCGCTACCTACTACTAAAAGAGTTAATGCAGGTTTCCTTAATGTTTTTTAGACACGCGTCTATTTTCAAACCAAACTTAAGAAAGGTTTGAGAAATGGTTGAGATTTGGGGGTATAAAAGGTTAAGACGCGGTAGATTGCCGACTATTGGGCTAGTTTTGCTCGGGTTTGCACTACGGATTCTGCCTATTGGTCACAACCGCTTCCATCAAGATGAAGCGCTCTATGCATACTTCGCGCGCCTGATTGCCGCCCAAAAAGATCTTTTCTTACAAACGCCACTGCTCGATAAACCGCCCCTCAATTACTACATCACGGGGGCCAGCATTGGCCTGTTCTGGGTTGACCCACAGAACGCAGTGTTAGCGGAATTTATTGCACGCTTGCCGCACCTTTTTGCCGCAGTGATTTCTATTGCGCTGCTGTGGCAAATCAGTCGGCAGCTCTTTGGCGCAAGCACCGCCTTTCTAGCCACGCTATTGTTCACGCTGGCACCGTATGCAATAAGTTTCAGCACCACCCTGTTCGCAGAAACGCTATTAACTGCCTGTCTCTTGGCCGCCCTCTGGAGTGGCCTAAGCAACCGATTCGGCAGGCTTGGCCTTTGGCTTGCTGCGGCACTTGCGCTCAAACCCACGGCGCTTTATTTTTTCCCACTCGTCATCGGATTAGTCAGCCTACATCGCCTAGCCGTCCCACGGCCCACCAACTTAAAACGAAACATACGCGCCGGGCTGCTGTGCTTTTTAGCAGGCGTTGCGCTGTTGCTTGGTTGGCAAGTTTTCCGCCCCGCTGCGCCACCATTTTGGGCTGCGGGCGTCAATGCCTATAATCCGCAGCGCCTCATCCGTCCAGATGAGCTATGGCCACGCGCGCAAGAGCTCACAACGCTTTGGAACTATCTATTAGGATTGCGCGTGCCTTATATAGGAAGTGCAATTGTGCTGTTAGGGGTTAGCAAGAGTTGGTATCGGCGTCATCAACAGCAGTTGGCGCACACCGCCATCCTTTTTATTGCGACGTTCTGCGCAGCCTACTTTGCCTGGCATTGGCTAATTGCGTTCAACTTGCGTGACCGCTACTTTGTGCCGCTAGTGCCGTTTGTCTGCCTATTGTTAGCCTGGGGAGCACGACAGTTAATCCACTGGCTGGCACAGCCTAAACAGCAGCTTGCGTTTGCAGCGATCGTTCTGGCAACGTTGCCCATGTCTTATCAGGCCACGCAATCGCAACTGCCGGTGGGTGGTGATCATGGTGCATTTGATGGCGTTGAGACCATCGCTAGCCATCTGCGCGCCACACCAACCGGCACGGTGTTGTATGATTTGGGACTAGATTGGCACTGGCGCTTCTATTTATATGAAAGCGATGTCTTTATTGCATGGCAGCCGGGGCCAGAAAAGCTTGCTGAAGATGTGGCCGTCCATGCCGCAACAGCAACACAACCTAGATATGTTGTCCTGATTGATGACCAAACGCAACAAGAGTTAAATGCGGCTCTAAATGCCGTTGGTTACGAACTTACATTACACTTAGCACCCAACACGCGTAGCGGAGACGCCACGCTCAAACTCTTTACGATCACCCCACTCACTAATCCGTTTTGAACGATAAGCGCTTATTTCGTCTGCTTCCTTTAGCCTTAGTGTTGCTGTTTATTCCAGTCATTTTCTGGCGGATGAGCTTTAGCAACCTGATCTTTGCTAGAGGAGACACGTTTTATTACTTCTATCCCTACTGGGAACACCGCGCCCGTGCAATTTTGGCAGGCGAGATCCCACTCTGGAATCCCTACTTGTTTATGGGCGCGCCGTTCCTCGCCAATTCGCAAGCAGGCGTGCTGTATCCGTTCAACTGGCCGTTAGCATTTTTTGATACGCCTTACGCAGTCAAGCTGAGTACGCTATTTCACCTTGGCCTCGCCGCCTGCGGCACATTTTTCTTAGCCCGTCGCACGCTCAACCTTCCAGCAACTGCTGCTGGCATTTCAGCGCTGATTTTTACCCTAAGCGGTCATCTCACCACCAAGGTTGAGCAAGTCAATCAGGCGCAAGGGTTAGCGTGGTTCCCCTGGCTAGTATTAACTGCCCATCTCAGCATCAGCGCCGATAGCACCGCCAAACGCCTGCGCGCCGGCGCGTGGTTTGCGCTAATTTTGGCCTTCCAGATTTTGGCAGGGCATACCCAATCGATGTACATCTCACTAATGGGCGCTGGCATTTGGGTCGCTACGTTCTTGATTAGTGACATCATCAGCGATAAATCTTGGCGTGATTTCAACGCCATCAAAGGCCTGGTCAGTGCGTATTGGGTGCCAATTCCATTTATCGCGCTCGCCATTGCGCTGTCTGCGGCGCAGCTTCTACCAACGCTAGAGCTCTCACAAAACTCCATGCGCAGCGGCGGCATGAGTGCCTATGAAGCCGTCTCGTTCTCACTGCATCCGTTACTAATTGGACGCGGCTTTTTACCCGGCTATTCCCGCACGCTGTTTAGTGAATTCTTAGGCTATGTGGGCATTATTGCGCTGTTTTTTACGATCAATGGTGCGCTAAAAAGCTGGGGTACAAAGTCCAAACGCGCCATCTTGGTGCTATTTATTGTGGGCTTTGCGCTGGCGCTCGGTGGCTACAATCCAATTTATTGGGGCTTGCTCAAAGTAGTGCCGGGCTTCGATCTATTCCGCGCTCCCGCCCGCTGGCTCATTTTGTGGTCACTAGCCACCGCCCTGCTCACTGGCTACGGTGTGACGCGGCTAGCCCAGCAAGACTTTCGGGCACGGTTACGTCCGGCCATTCTTGGCGTTGGCACAGTGGTCGGCCTGATCGCAATCTACTACCTAAGCCGTGGCTTTATCTCGCCGGGCGAACTGGGTCCGCCCGGACCACCAAAAGCAATCGACTATACCCGCTGGGGCATCGCTACGCTGCTCGGCTTGGCCTTATTATTAGCGCCAGAATTCCGCTATCGGTCGGCACTTATTGGGCTGCTCGTTGCGGGTGAGCTCTTTTTAGCCTCACAAGTGCTGCCGCTCAATCGGCTTACCACGCCAGAAACTTATTTCAGTCTGCGTCCGGCAATGTTACAAATGGTCAGCGCCAATGCAGACGAAGTTGCACCGGGACGCTTTCTTTCGATGTCACAATTGCAGTTTGATCCGGGCGATATTGGCGAGCTAAAAAGCATTTGGGAAGGCACCCTGCCCGACGATCCGCTGTTTGATGCGCTCGTGGCAACCAAGGCCAAAGAAGTCTTATCGCCTAATCTGCCATTAGTGTGGCAAGTGCCGTCTGTAGATGGATACGACGGGGGCGTGCTACCACTGCGCAGCTATGCCGAGTTTACGCAACAGTTTACCGGTCAACCTGAGCCTTCAACCGATGGCCGCTTACGTGAATATCTCATCGAACAGCCTGAACCGTGGTTGCTCAATATCACCGACACGCGCTGGCTAGTGACAGATAAAACTGCCGATGTGTGGATTGGTAACGTCTTCTACGATTTACAAAATCAACTCACGCTAGACGCCACTGAACGTAGCGTAATCAGCGAAATTCCACCGCTTGAAGCAACCGGACTGGGCATCATCATGACGCCACAAACGGTCAACCTAAGCAATTCACCGCTAGGCTTTCTTGAAGTATTTGATGAGAACGGCGCATACCATGCCGTGCCAATCCCAATTCAGATTTCTGTAACTGGTGAAGGTTTTATTCCATTGCCAGAGCCAATGACACTTGAAAGCATCACCATCCGCAGTGAGCGGGCATGGGAAGTGAATGGCTTAGCACTTGTGGACCAGCGCACCGGCGCGTTCCAACCGCTCACCTTGGGCGCGTATCGCTTGGCCCATTCTGGTGATGTAAAAATCTACGAAAACCTAGACACCTTTGGCCGCGCGTTCATGGTGGAGTCGCTCCCGCTCACCAACAGTAGCACCCCACTCGCCGCCGATGTTGAGATCACAAGCTACGCCAATTCCAAAGTTACGATCAGCGTCGTCACAGAGGCTGCTGGCACGTTGGTCTTAGCCGATTCAATGTATCCGGGTTGGCAAGCACGCGTCAACAACGCACCGACAGATATTCAATTGGTCAACGGCTTATTTAGAGGGATTGAACTAGACGCAGGTGAACACGAGGTTGTGTTCGACTACAAACCGCGCAGTTGGCAACTCGGTAAGCAAATCAGCCTCGCGTCAGTTGCAGCTTGGGTTGTGTTGGTTGGGGCGACTTTCTATTGGAAGAAAAACGAACAAGAAGACGTTGTAGAAGAAATCAGCTAACGCCAGACACCGATAACAATGCTGGCCTGAAATCTTTGACCTTTAGCTGTACGCGGCGGCGGCCTTGCCACTCATCCGCTTCGACGGTGTAAACCACATCAATCACTGGCGTCAGATCATGGTGGCGGCTGCCTAGCCGAAATGCAATCGCCTCTAAAAAGGCGCTATCCCCACTAGAGACGGTCATCTTTAGATGCGAGTCGTCACGCCCAACGGTCTTACTAGACATGACATTCACATTGCGTGACATAAACGTTGGCCGTGGATTGCCATAGCCTAGGGGTTCAAACTTATCCAGCTCTGCCGCCAGTTCAAGCGTGACCATATCAAGATCAATTTCCATATCCACTGCAATCACAGGCCGAATGTCTTGATCGGCAAGTTCTTGCGCTGCAATCGCGTTAAGACGGCTGCGGAATGCGGGCACGTTCTCATTGGCAACGGTAAACCCAGCTGCTGCCGCGTGCCCACCATAGCGTTCTAACAAGTCACTGCATTTATCAAGCGCGTCTGTAACGTGGAACTCCCGAATGCTACGGGCTGAGCCAACCGTATGCGTTTCGCCAACAGCGGCCACAAACGCCGGTTTATAAAATTCTTCTTGCAACCGTGAGGCTGCCAGCCCAACGACTCCGGAATTGAACGTTTCATGGGCCGCAAACATAATGTTTGTTTCCCCATGATCTAGCGCCGCACGGCGAGCCGCTTCGGTGACGTATTCAGTAGTTTGTTGGCGTTCTAAGTTGTGGTTTTCTAAAGTCCACGCTAAAGACTTGGCTTTTTCAGGGCTGGTAGTGACAAGCAATTCATACGCTGCTTTGGCCGAGTCCATCCGACCAGCTGCATTGAGCCGTGGACCGATGCTATAGCCAATATGCCCAGCACGCAGTTTACCCATGGTGAGGCGTGCCGCTGGCAATAGTGCCTTCAGGCCCGGCCGGGTAGATTGATTGAGCATTTTCACGCCCCAATACACCAAAGCGCGGTTTTCGCCGCTTAGGGGTGCTAAATCCGCCACCGTTCCCAGCGCGACCAGTTCCAGCATTTCACGCTTCGTTACCGTTGGAGGTGCGCCTAACCGATCAGCAAGCGCGCGCGCCAGCTTGAACGCCACCGCAACCCCCGCCAGCATCTTTTCAGGATAAAGATCCCCAGATCGCTTCGGATTGATCACTGCATGCGCTGGCGGCAGGTCTTCACCCGGATGGTGATGATCAGTAATAATCACATCCAAGCCCAGCGTATTGCCATGACTAACTTCCGCAATTGAGCGAATGCCACAGTCAACCGTGATCACAAGCTTGGTGCCGGTGCCGTAGATTTCAGTGAGTGCTTCAATGTTTAGGCCATAGCCTTCATCAAAACGATTTGGAATATAGACTTCACAGTCCACACCATAATCGGTGAGCACTTGCCACAACAATGCAGAAGACGTCACGCCATCCACATCATAATCACCATAAATCGTGATCTTTTCTTTGTTGTGAATCGCACCCGCAATCCGCTCAACGGCTATATCCATATCTGTCAGCAGGAACGGATCAACCGATTGGTTCAGCACGTTGTCAAGCCAGTTTTTCGCCTCTTGGGCATTCGTCACTTGACGATTAAAAAGCAATTGAGCAACGATCGGATGAAAGTTGCTCAATTGTTGACTTGCGTCTGGTGTTATTGCGGGCTTTAGTACCCAGCGCTTAGAGTTTGGTGCGGTCACACCCTAATTATCTCACAGCCAGCCTTGGTTCTTCGCAAAGTTTGTGATGCCTGGAATATCGGCAATTTTGCCGTTATACGCCTGAATACCTTGGTAAACGCTGTAAATCCACACAATCGGCACAATGCAGCCAATCGCTGGGATAAATGAAAGCACAATAATCAGCACCCCCAGCACAAGCGCTTGCATGCTGTTGGCCTTAATAAATGGACGATCCTTTTTATCATCCATAAACATAATGATGATCGACACCAACGGCGTAAACACAAATGCGAGCAGTGACCATAATTTGTCATCATCAGTGGCTGCAATTGCGGTGTGATCAAGCACAACATCGGCGGCGTGATCCATTGTGCCAGACATGGCGTCTTTTGCGCTGTCTACAACATCTTCAACACTGTCTTGCGCACTGTCGGCGGCATCTTTTACACCATCAACAATGTCTTCTACTTTGCCTTGCATACTTTCAGCGGCATCGGTCACATCATCGGCATTAATATCGTCTGTCATCATAGTCTCCCTAAAAATTGTTTAGCTTTGCACTTAGCCCAGCGTAGTTTTCTATATCGTTACGCCAATGTTGAATTGGTTACTGACTTATACGCGCAAGTTGCAAAAATGTTGCAAAGTCTGCCCTGCGCGATTGGCGGCACACATATCTCTAGGTGTTATAACGCAATTAGTGGTGTGGAGTTGCGTCCACAAGTAAAATAGAAACCTATGACAAACATTGTATTTCTCGGATCACCGGTATTTGCTGTGCCCAGCCTACAAGCGCTCGCAAAAACGTTTAACGTCACGGGTGTTGTAACGCAACCCGATCGCCCCGCTGGCCGTGGCAAGAAGCTAAAACCATCTCCAGTTAAAGCGGCTGCATTGGAGTTAGATATTCCAGTCATTACGCCGCTCAATTTGCGCAAAGAGCCTGATGCCATTGCCCAAATCAAAGCGTGGCAGCCTGATATTTTAGTCGTCGTCGCATTCGGCCAAATTCTAAGTGAAGACGTTCTGTATCTCGCACCGCACAACACGATCAACATTCACTTCTCTTTATTACCGCGTCATCGTGGTGCAGCGCCAATTGCGGGCGCTATTTTGGCCGGTGATGCAGAAGTAGGCGTCACCATTATGGAAGTGGTCTACAAACTTGATGCAGGTGCCATCATCACGCAGCGCAGCATGCCATTATTACCGCATCACACGACAAACAATCTCACCCAAGTGATGTCAGATTTGGGAGCAGCATTACTAGTCGATACAATTCCAGACTATATCGCTGGAAAAATCACGCCAACGCCGCAAGATGACGCCAAAATGACGTATATTGGCAAAATCAGTAAAGCAGACGGAAAAATCGATTGGAACGAGACAGCAGCGTTAATTGATCGTAAAATACGCGCTTATGATCCATGGCCCGGTACATTTACAGAGTGGAACGGTCAGCCATTGAAAATAAAGCAAGCCAAACCCATTGCGTTAGACATTCCAGTTGGGCACGTGCAAGCGCATGAAAAACATCCTTGCGTAGGGACTGCACAAGGTGCACTCATGTTGCTAAGCGTGCAACCACCCGGAAAAAAGGCGATGGCCGCTGCTGATTTCTTACGCGGAAATCCAAACTTTTTACAGTCAACGCTTAGCTAAACGCTATTTCAAGCACGTAATTCCGTAGAACCATCTCAATTTTTCAACATACGTTGCTAATTTGAAAAATTGTGTAACCATTTAGCAATTTATGGGTTCTAAGGAATGCTAACAAAACACAAGTTGCTACAGGAGGCAAACTTATGAACATAAAGGCATTAGTCGCAGAATTTATTGGAACAATGGCATTGATCATTGCCGGTACCGGTGTAATTGCAAACGGTAACGGTAACCTTGTCAGTGTCGCCCTAGCACACGGTCTAACCGTAGTCGGGTTCGCATACGCATTTGGTCACTTGAGTGGCACGCACATCAACCCAGCTGTTACCTTAGGTGCCATGCTCTCGGGTGCAATCGATACCGCCAACGCAGTTGGTTACTGGGTCGCTCAACTTTTGGGTGCACTCGTTGGTGCCGCAATCTTGGCATTCTTGATTGGCGACATTAGCGCTGGTAACACCGTTGGGTCAATCTCTGGTGATGTCATGCGCGCAACCGTGGCTGAATTGGTCATGACCTTCTTATTCTTCACCGTGATTTACCAAACTGCAATCGCAGGCAAAGCGGGCAACATGGCCGGTTTGGCAATTGGTTTGACCCTCGCTGTGATGATTTTGTGGGGTGGCCCATACACTGGTGCTTCACTGAACCCAGCCCGTACGCTTGGCCCAGCAATCGTTTCTGGCCAAATGGGTGGCGTTGTACCAGGGATCGTCGGTCCACTAATCGGTGCAGCCTTAGCTGCCGTCGTCAACAAATCTGTGTTGGCTGACTAATCTAGTAAACTTTTACTAACGTTATAAAAAGGGACTGCCGCTTGGCAGTCCCTTTTTTGTTGCCACGGTTAGCGGTCAGACTTATACTAGGGATGTTGTCGACGTTTATAACGGTTCAACAGATAGCGAGTAGAAGGTGCACTTCGTTCTCGAAAACAAAATAGAATTTTTCCTGCTAACTACAATAGCGCAGAGATATAAATTTCTATCTCCTATCACTGAACCTCTATCCTTACGATAAATATTGACAACAACTTTCGCACACCACACATTTCAGAGAAGGAAAGAGCTATGAGCCGCTACGTTATCGCTCTCGATCAAGGGACAACCTCATCACGCGCCATTGTATTTGACAAACAAGGTCAGATTGTTTCGCTGGCGCAACAAGAATTTACCCAATACTATCCACAGCCGGGTTGGGTTGAACATGATCCAGAAGAAATTTGGCGCACGCAAGTTGCCGTTACAAAAGAAGCCCTAGAAAAAGCTGGCGTGACCACGGCTGATATTGCCGCGCTTGGCATCACTAATCAACGTGAAACCACAGTCATTTGGGACCGCGCAACCGGTGAGCCGGTTTTCAACGCCATTGTTTGGCAATGCCGCCGCACTGCTGCTTTTTGTGATGAACTCAAGGCCGAAGGCTTTGACGCTGAAATTACCAAGCGCACCGGCCTTGTCACTGATGCGTATTTCTCTGGCACCAAAGTGCGCTGGATTTTAGAAAACGATCCAGACGTACGTGCCCGCGCAGAACGCGGTGAGCTCGCCTTTGGCACCATCGACTCTTTCCTGATTTGGCGGCTAACAGGCGGTCGTTTGCACATTACCGATGTGTCAAACGCCTCCCGCACGATGCTGTATAACATCCACAATAACGAATGGGATAGCACCATTCTAGAACGCCTCAACATCCCACGCAGCTTACTGCCAGACGTGCGTCCGTCTTCACAACTGTATGGTGAAACTGATGCCGCTCTATTCGGTGGATCAATCAAGCTCGCCGGGATGGCCGGTGATCAACAAGCGGCGACGTTTGGGCAAACCTGCTTCAATCCGGGCCAAGCCAAGAACACTTATGGCACCGGCTGCTTCATGCTAATGAATACCGGCACAACGCCAAAAGTTTCAGACAGCGGCCTGCTCACCACGATTGGCTGGCAAGTAGAAGGTCAAGACACCGTTTACTGTTTAGAAGGCAGCGTTTTTGTTGGCGGAGCCGCCGTGCAATGGCTACGCGATGGCCTTGGCATTATCAAATCTAGTGCAGAAGTAGAAACGCTCGCCGCGCAAGTTGACGACAACGGCGATGTGTTCATCGTGCCCGCCTTTGCTGGTCTGGGCACGCCCTACTGGGATCAATCTGCGCGCGGCACCATTGTTGGCATGACGCGTGGCAGCAACGCCGCCCACATTGCACGCGCCACGCTAGAAAGCATTGCCTATCAGTCCCGCGACGTGGTCGATGCCATGCAAGCCGATTCTGGGATTGAGCTGTCTGCGCTACGCGTAGATGGCGGGGCAACGGCCAACAATCTCTTGATGCAATTCCAAGCTGATATTCTCGGCGTGCCGGTGCAACGGCCAAAAATGACGGAAACCACGGCGCTAGGCTCAGCCTATCTAGCCGGTCTAGCCGCTGGCTACTGGACCTCACCAGACGATATTGTTGAACAGTGGCAGCTCGACCGTGAGTTTGAACCGAGCATGTCTGCCGACCAACGCCAAGCCCTCTATGCGAAATGGCAAAAAGCCGTCAGCAAAGCAAAAGACTGGGTCGACTAGCATCACGCAACCGATTAACCATTTTCTATGCGCAAACAATTTACTGAAGTTCTTGTAATTGGCGGCGGTGCAACCGGCCTTAGTGCCGCGCGTGACGCCGTAATGCGTGGATTCAAAACGTTATTGCTTGAAAAAGGCGATCTTGCGCACGGCACTAGCGGTCGTTATCACGGTCTGCTGCACTCTGGCGGACGCTACGTGGTTAGTGATCCGCATTCGGCGCGCGATTGTATTGCTGAAAACCGCATTCTGCGCAAAATTATTCCGTCCGCAATTGAAAACACAGACGGTTGGTTTGTCACCACACCAGAGGACGACCCAGCCTATGCCGATACCTTCTTAGCCGCTTGTAAAGCCCAAGGCGTGCCAGCGGAAGAGCTCAACGTGGATGTGCTGCTAAACAAAGAACGCCTGCTAAATCAGCGCATCTCACGCACAATACGCGTGCCAGATGCCGCCTGTGATTCTTTCGATGCAACCCACATTCTGGCGCATGACATCAAAGCCCGTGGCGCAAAAGTGCTGCTGCGGCATGAAGTGATTGGCCTTGAAATTCGACGCCAAAAAGTATGCGGCGTCAACGTTCGCAACCTGCTCACCGACGAAGAATTTCTAATTGAAACCAGCATGGTGCTGAACTGTAGCGGCGCTTGGGCTGGCAACATTGCCGCCATGGCTGGTGGTTTCCTCAAGGTTACACCCGGAAAAGGCACCATGATCGCGATGAACACGCGCTTGGTCAACACCGTGGTCAATCGCTGTAAACTACCGCACGATGGCGATATTCTGGTGCCGGTTGGCACCGTGTCTGTCATTGGCACCACCGACATTCCCGTCGAAAGCCCGGATCAATATCCAATTGAAGACTGGGAAGTTGAGTTCCTACTGAATGAAGGCGAAGCCCTAATTCCGGGGTTCAAAAAGTTTCGCGCCTTACGCGCTTGGGCAGGCGTGCGGCCGCTGTACGACCCCACTGCTGGTGGCAAGACCGAATCGCGTGACCTCACCCGCAGCCATGCCGTGATTGATCATCAAGCCCGTGACGGCGTTGGGGGCTTACTAACAATGGTCGGTGGTAAGTTCACCACCATGCGCTTGATGGCACAAGACTTAGTCGACGAAGCGTGTAAACAACTGCGCACAAAACGCCCTTGTACCACTGCTGAAACGCCAGCCGAAGCACCGGGCACAAAGCACTATTACTTAGCACAGCGCCTCAATCGTTGGGAACAGTCGCACGCACAACACACCGCGCTAACAGACCCAATAATTTGTGAATGTGAACTGGTGCCAGAAAGCAAAGTTCGCGCGGGCATTGAAGCGTCACAATCCAAAATCTTGAACGATTTACGACGTGATACGCGCTTGGGCATGGGGCCTTGCCAAGGCGGCTTTTGCGCATACCGCGCCAATGGCATCGCCTGCGGCATGCTCGCCCAAACGCCAGAAGATGCCCACACAACGCTGGCGCAGTTTCTACAAGAGCGCTGGAAAGGCCAACGCAATCTATTGTGGGACCACAATCTACGCCAATTAGAGTTAGATCAAAACATTTACCGTAACTTGCTTGGGCTAGATCACACCGTAGACACAGCCGACATCGAACTCTATCCGACTGAGAAAACGGCATAATGGCAGACGGAAAATTACTTATCGTTGGCGCAGGCCTTTCTGGCTTGTTTGCTGGCATTCTAGCCGCCCGCGCCGACCTAGACGTGACCATCGTGGCCCGCGGTCAAGGCAACCTCATGCTTGGCACCGGCACAATCGACGTGCATGGCTACCAAGGCAAGGCCCGTTTAGAAGTCCCCGCCCTTGGCGCATTGGATGATGACCATCCCTATCACAAGCTTTCTGACTACGCACTGCGCGAAGCAATAGAATTATTGCGCGAGATTTGTCGGCGGCGGGGCAATCCGATGATTGGGAATTTGGAAAAAAACCTGCTCTTGCCAACCGCGCTTGGCACATCCCGCCCGACAACGCTCGCCCCCATTAGCATGGTTGCCGGCAGCTTGCGCGATGAAAGCCCACTGTGGATTGCGCGCCTAAACGGCTTTCGTGATTTCTTTCCGCAACTGATGCACAATCGATTGCCGCAAAATATTCACATTGTTGACTTAGCCCTAACCGCAAAAGAGTTCCGGCGTGACGCCTACACAACCGACCTTGCGCGCATGCTAGACAACTTCCATAAGCGTGAGCAAATCACCAATGCGTGGCGTAAATCCATTTTGGATTACCGTAAAAAGACCGGTGAAGCCGTAACGCGGCTTGGCCTACCCGCTATCCTGGGCTTAGAAAATCCACGGGTGGTGCTGGCAGATGTAGAAGACGCATTGGAATGTCACGTATTTGAGATCCCAACCTTGCCGCCAAGCGTGCCGGGAATGCGCCTATACAACCTGCTCCGAGCTGAGTTTTTGACGCTTGGCGGGCAGCTAGTATTGGGACCCAGCGTTAAAGGCAAGATAAGCAAATATCAGCGTGGCAGTGCGGTGATGAAAACGGCCAACAAAACTGAAAAAGCCATTGAAGCCGATGCCATTTTGTTAGCATCAGGTGGATTTGGTCATCATGGCTTAGTCGCAAATGTTGATGGCAGCGTGACCGAATCAGTCTTTGACCTGCCAGTGGACTACCTAACAGACCGCCACGCATGGACCGCAGAGAGCTATCTCGATGCACATCCTTATGCCAAGTTTGGTCTGCGCACCAACGCCCAAATGCAGCCAATCAATCAGAATAACAAACTGCAAGCCGATAACATCTGGGCCTGTGGCAGCATTTTGGCTGGCGCCGATCGACTTAGCGAAGGCAGTCGGGAAGGCATTAGTCTTTCAACTGCGTTTACCGCCGTCGAAAACATTATTCAAGCTTTATCATGACAGTCATCGACATTAGTTCGCTGGAAACCACGCTCAGTTCAGACCAATGCATCAAGTGCAATATCTGTACGGCGAGCTGTCCGGTTGCCGCCGTTACCGACAAATTCCCCGGCCCCAAAGCCGTTGGGCCACAAATGCAGCGGCTCCGCCAACCAAGCGCCCCGTCTTATGATAAATCGGTTGATTTTTGTAACGGGTGTGGCGTGTGTTCCTTAGTTTGTCCGCATGGCGTGCAAATTGCTGAAATGAATGCGGTCGCGCGCGCTGTGCAAATGGACCGCGACGGCGTGCCACTACGCAATAAAATGCTTGGCCGCCCAGAACCGTTAGGCAAGATTGGCACTCTGACCGCCCCATTCTCTAATCTGCCGTTAGCGTTGCCACCATTGCGCTGGGCAATGGAAAAAACGATCGGCATCCATCGCAAAGCGCCCTTCCCGTCCTTTACTGGCAAGCGCTTCCGCAAGTGGTTTAAATCACACGCTCCAGAAAATTTGATTGGCCGCCGTAAAGTGGTCTATTTCCACGGGTGTTCAACCAATTACTATGAACCGCGCGTCGGCAAAGCTGTGGTCAAAGTGCTTGAGCATTTTGGCTGTAAGGTCAGCATTGCCGAACAAAACTGCTGTGGCCTACCGATGCAATCGAATGGCGAGTTTGACGCCGCCCGCGAGTTGGCCAAAAGCAACATCGCCAAGCTAATGCCTTACATTCGCGAAAATTATGTCATTGTTGGCAGCAGCACTAGCTGTACGTTGGCGCTAAAACACGACTATCAAAACATTCTCGGGCTACAAGGGCGTGACGTGGAAATGATCGCCAAGAACACCTTCGATATTTTTGAGTTTCTGGACGATCTTTTCACTGAGCAAACCCTCAATCCGCAGTTCCGGCGCATTAAGGATGCAGTCTTTTATCACCCCCCTTGCCAGCAGCGCAGCCACTTTATGGGGCAACCCGCAACAAAGATTTTGCGCCGTATTCCGGGACTAAGTTTTGAAGTATCGACTGCCGATTGCTGCGGCGTGGCCGGGACTTATGGACTTAAAGCTGAGAAATACCAAATCTCACGCGATATTGGCGAAACGCTATTTGCACAAATTGACCGCCATAGCCCAAGCCGCGTGCTGTGCGATTCTGAGACCTGCCGCTGGTGGATTGAAGGGCACACCGATGTTGAAAGCATCCATCCAATTGAGCTTATTGCAGACGCCCTGCCCCGCTAGGAAATCAAATAGCAAAAATGCCTGAAGCAACCCCAACAGATCCACTGAACTATCCATTTTCCTATTTGGTCTATGGCACTGGCGCGATAGGCACGCTGGTTGGCGGGCGCCTGGGTGCGTCTGGCTGCCGCTCTACGTTTTTAGTGCGTCCACGGCATTACGACGCCATTATGCAAAACGGCGTGCACGTGGATGGGATGTCACCACCAACGCGCATTAAAACACCCGACCTTGTAACCAACACCGTCGACGCCTTCACCGACCGTAATATCGACGTGGTGATTTTGGCAGTCAAGTCGTTCAATACGGCTGAAGCGATCGCTGATATTCAACACGGTCTAACCACAAGCGGCCATAAGCAGCCCGCCATTTTATGTTTGCAAAACGGCATTGGAAATGAACAAGCGCTAAAAACCGCGTTTGGTGCCGAAAACGTTATCAGCGGCACGGTTGGCACAGCCGTTTCACTCACAAAACCGGGGCATGCGCACGTGGATAAAAAGCGCGGCATTGGCATCGCCAGAGGCGCAAAACATGCGTCACGCGTGTCAGATCTACTCATTGTCTCTGGGTTCAACGTGCGCGGCTACGAAAGCGCCGCCGCCATGAAATGGTCTAAGCTGCTCACGAACCTGCTCGGCAACGCCACCAGCGCCATTTCTGACTTACCGCCCGGCGAGGTCTTTGCGCACAACAAGCTGTATCGGGTTGAAATCAACGCGTTGAAAGAAACCATGGCCGTCATGCGGCGCTTGGGCGTTGCGCCTGTCAATTTACCGGGCACGCCTGTCAAAGCCTTGGTGAACGCCATTCGCTGGCTGCCAAGCGGCATGCTGCAAGGCTATTTGACGAAGTCAGTTTCTAAGGGCCGTGGCGGCAAAATGCCATCTTTCCACATGGACATCGCCAATGGCAAACCTAACACTGAAGTGGGTTGGCTCAATGGCGCGGTTGCCAAACACGGCCAAGAGGTCGGCGTCCGCACGCCGGTCAACGCTGAGCTAAATCGCATTCTGCAGGGCATTGTTGATGGTGACATTCCGTGGGACATGTACCGTAAACAGCCGGATAAATTAGCAGACGAAATTTTGAAGAAACGGTAGAGGCGGGCATTCAATGCCGACTCTCTCTCACCGATACAACCCATTTGGTCTGTTCACATCTAAACACCAATTTTTAGGATTATCAACCACATATCTACGTGCTTTAGACAAAGCAATATCTGTATTGATCACGCGCTCATAAAAGCGCGATTGCCAAGCGAAATCTACATAACCCGCAGTTTTTATACGCACCGTACAAGCACGTTTATATTGCCCAACAATTGAGCCTACCGTTACACCACCCCAATGTTTGCTAGCATTCGCAGTCAATTTGCTCTTTCTAGGCATGCGGTTCGACTTACTGTCCTCTTTATACAAAATTTCAAAAATCAAATGGAGATGATCCGGCATCACGACCCACGCGTCTGTAGCCACATTCGGCCGCATCTCCACAGATTTGTTCCATTCTTCAGCAACAATTAAACCAACCTCTGAAAGTTGCATTTCCTCATTCACAATTCGACCAAAATGTTGCGTTCTATCCTGCGTGCAAATCGTAACGTAATAGACACCAGG
>JAHDBW010000379.1 GCA_020630175.1 Anaerolineales bacterium | reverse complement strand
CGCATTTCGAACTCTTCATAATGAAAGTGACTGCCGGGCAGACCGTGTTTGCTTAGACCGCTTTTCAAGGCATTACGCATGCCAACTGGCCCGCAGAAGTACACCGCAGTGTCGCGTAGCTTGCCATCTAACTCAGATACGATCTGCTCAGCGCTGAGACGTTTGCCCGCCTTAGAGGCAATGACAGAGTAGCTGAACTGCGGCACGCGCTGTGCCGTGGCTTCTAACTGCTTCAGCATTAGCGCATCCTGCGGATGCTGAACACAGTAATACAGATGGGTGCGTGGCTGCCAATCCGCCGTCAGAGCTTCGCTCCATGCCAGAAATGGGGTGATGCCAATGCCGCCCCCAATCCAAACTTGGGTGTTGGCGTCGGCATTCAGCTGGAAGTGCCCGTACGGCGCAGAGACCCGCGCTTCTGTGCCAATATCTAACATGTTCATGCGCTTGGTGTAGCGTCCTAACCCCTTGATTAGAAAACGGAGGCTGCCATCGGCGTTGGGGGCGCTACTAATGGTGAACGGGTGCGTTTCACGGAACTGCAGCGGATTGAAGTTCAAGAATGTAAATTGACCGGGCTTATGCACAATCCCTTTGCTGTTGGGCATCAGGCTAATTTCAGTTGTGTCACCGTGGGCAATCACTTCCGTCACTTTGTAACGTTTGGTGTTGTGGCCCAATATGCGCGGCAGTAGTAAATACAGGTACGACCCAATCCCCATCAGGCAGAACGCAGTGACGTAAAGACCAAGTGGACTGCCGGTCGCGTAGGGCTTTTCAATAAAGAGATAATGGTATGCCGCCAGCGCAAAGAATATGCCAATTAGACGGTGCGACCACTTCCAAAGCTTGTAGGGAATGAGCGTTACCAGCGATGCGCCGGTAAGAATCCACAACCCATTGAATGCCGTTTCGCCGATGTCTTCTGCGCCATCGCTCAAGGCCCGTGATAAGACAATGTTGCCAACCTCAGCATCGATTTGAGAGTGTAGGAAAGCGGCCGCAATTGCGCCTACTGCGAGCCACTTGTGCAACACGTAAACGCGATCCATGCTGCCAAAGATGGTTTCAATGCCCTTAATGCGGGTTGCCATGAGCTGGGCGACGCCCATCCAAATAAGCGAGACGATGCCTAAATATTGGCTAAGCCCAGCTGGTGAGGTTATGCCAAGTACGCCATAGCCCAGTAACGGAATGACGGTTGCAATGCCAATTAATAGGAGACCAAGAATGTTCATAGTAAATAGTCAGTGTGAGTGGGTGTTTATTTCTACAACTAGTGTCTCAGTTACCTATCTTCAATGGTTAACGCAGCCTTAAATACACTTAAATTGACAATTGGCTGCTAAACCTTATGAAACTTGTGGTGGCGTTGTGAAGAATCGGCTGTTTATATCGATCTCCTAATGTAGATACAAACAGATTCAAATCTTTTTCGGGGCAAAGTTATGTACAATAAAATCTATTGCGAATTGCAGGGAGCGTAATTTTCACATGGACAGTTATTTTCAAACGTATCGAGATGGAATTATCGGCATTGATGCTGAAATCTTGACGCCAGACGGAACGCAGAAGCGCATTGTGTACGCTGACTGGACGGCAAGCGGCCGTAATTACGCGCCAATTGAAGAGCGTCTGCAAAACGAAATCATGCCGCTTGTTGCAAATACGCATTCCGAATCGAGCGCAACGGGCATGGCAATGACGCACGCTTATCACATGGCGCAACAGCGCATTAAACGCCATGTCAATGCCCATGCCGATGATCTCATCATCACAGCTGGGTCGGGCATGACGCGCCTTGTAAATAAGTTCCAACGCATTTTGGGGCTACGCTGGCCAGAAGACCTGAACATGATTCCGCTGGATGAACATCGCCCTGTGGTGTTTGTGACCCATATGGAACATCACTCTAACCAAACAAGCTGGTTAGAAACGATTGCAACTGTTGAAGTGATTAAGCCAACCGAGGACGGCTTGGTTGACCTTGAGCATTTGGCACAACTGATTGAAGATTATTCAGACCGCAAGCTGAAAATTGCGTCGGTAACGGCGTGTTCAAACGTGACGGGTATCTGTACGCCTTACCATGACATCGCCCAAATTATTCATGCTGCGGGGGGGCTTTGTTTTGTGGATTTTGCATGCTCCGCACCCTACGTGACGATTGATATGCATCCAGAAGAACCGGGCGCGCATCTGGACGCAATCTTCTTTTCACCGCATAAGTTCCTCGGCGGACCGGGGTCTGCTGGCGTTTTGATTTTCAATCGGGCGCTTTACAAAAACAATCTGCCTGATAACTCTGGCGGTGGCACGGTTGACTGGACAAATCCGTGGGGCGAACATAAATACGTTGATGACATTGAAGCCCGCGAAGACGGCGGAACCCCAGCATTTTTGCAGACCATCAAAACGGCAATGTGCGTTTCTTTGAAAGAAGAAATGGGGGTTGCCAACATCCTCAAGCGCGAGCATGACTTGTGCAAACAATTGCTAACCCAATTGAAGGCCATTCCTAACGTACAGGTGCTGGCGGATCATCACGAAGATCGGCTTGCGGTTATTTCGTTTTATATCGACGATTTGCACTTTGCCGCTGGTGTGAAGCTACTCAATGACCGATTTGGTATTCAAAGCCGCGGTGGCTGCTCTTGCGCAGGCACTTACGGGCATTATTTGCTCAATATCGGCCAAAATAAGTCAAAAGAAATTACAACCCAAATCGAGCAGGGCTGTTTAGTTGAGAAACCGGGCTGGATCCGCATCTCTTTACATCCAACGATGAGCGAAGCAGAAATTGACTATCTTGCAGAAAGCGTTGCGGCCTTAGCTGCTAACCATCAGGCATGGTCGCAGGACTATTATGTTGATGGCGTAACGGGGGATTTCACAATCAAAGATCCAACGGCAGATAATGCGCTACGCGACAAAATGGTTGTGGCGCTAATGCGACCGTTTGCGTAAAGTTGCAACAAATTAAAT
>JAHDBW010000378.1 GCA_020630175.1 Anaerolineales bacterium | reverse complement strand
CTGTCCGTAAGTACGCAAACTATGAAATAAAAAAGGGCTACGCAATGTAGCCCTTATAGGCATCAAGGTAAGCATTTCTGCTGGCTAAAACCGTCGCACTGATGTCATCCCGTGCAAGTTCGAAAGACCTAAATAACGATTGATGCACCGCTTGCACGGGATCTCCTTAAAGCGCTGGTCTTGAATATCCCACAGGTGGTAAAGGGATCCCGGCAGCGCAGGTATTTCAATACTTTAGTGTGCTGTCAAATGCTGCCGGGATGACATTATGACTAGCACTATGGCTGGTAGACTAGTCATTGATTACCTTTAACTTGATGCCGATGGGGCTACGCAATGTAGCCCTTTTTTATTTAAGTTGTTATCGTCACAGTCTCGGCAAACTAAACGTGAAACTCACTATCTTTAGCAGCAAACATTATGAAATGTTCGCTAATTCAGGCGACTGAAACATGTTGAAAGTCGATTGGCAACATGCTTTAGCATGTTTACCCCACTAGCAATGGATTTCAATCCATCAACTGCACAATCTGACAACTCACAAATTACCCTGAACTATCAGACACAATTATCATCTACCCACCATAAGATTGATGTCACTTGGTATACTTGTACCGCATAATACCCCTTACCAAAGTTAGAGAGTTGCATGAGTACACCAATTTCCCAACTATATGACGCCACACGCGCTGAAGCCAACAAGGTTTTAGTGGGCTTAGAAGAACCTTTTGAATTACTAACCATTGCCTTGATTTCTGGCGGACACGTTTTGCTAGAAGGCGTGCCGGGGACAGCAAAAACCCTGATGGCAAAAACGTTAGCGCATTTAGTACAAGCGGACTTCAAACGGGTGCAGTTCACACCAGACCTCATGCCATCAGACATTCTTGGCACGAGCGTATTTGATCTATCGTCTGGGAAATTCCATCTCAAAAAAGGGCCGATTTTCACCCAAATTTTATTGGGAGATGAAATCAACCGCGCGCCAGCCAAAACGCAAGCGGCAATGCTTGAAGCGATGGAAGAAAAGCAGGTCAACCTTGATGGTACGAATTACGACCTTGGCTTTCCATTTATGGTGATTGCAACGCAAAATCCAGTGGAATATGAAGGTACCTACCCTTTGCCAGAAGCGCAATTGGATCGTTTCCTATTCAAGGTCAAGGTAGATTATGCATCTGCGGCAGAAGAGACCGAAGTGCTCAAGCGCTATCACATGGGGTTTGACGCCCACGATGTTGGCAAGGCTGGGTTACGTCGCCTCATCACGCCAGCGCAACTCGCCCAAATCCGTGAAGCAGCCCGCAACATTACCGTTGAGCAAGGCATTATTGATTACATCATCAACCTTGGGCAAGCCAGCCGCAATTCACGCGACCTAACCCTCGGCGTGAGCACGCGCGCTTCTATCCAAACGCTGTTGGCCGCTAAAACATATGGTGCGCTACAAGGGCGTGATTTTGTAACACCAGACGATGTCAAAGCCATTGTGCCGCATGTCTACCGCCACAGAATTGTGCTCAAGCCAGAAGCTGAAATTGAAGGCTTAGATCCAGACGCCGTCATCCAACGCATTTTGGGTCAGGTCGAAGTCCCCCGCTAATAAACGCGTGTACTTAACGCCGCGCGGCATTGCGCTGCTTCTGAGCGCCACTCCTCTGCTGGTTGCCATTAATTGGTTACCGTTCATGCGCTGGGTGGCACTCGCTTATATTGTTGCTTGTGTAGTCATGCTCTTGCTAGACTGGCGCGCCGCACAATCCCTCTCGCAACGTTTTGAGTTGAGTCGTATTCACGACCAAAAACTAAGCCTAGGAACAACCAACGCCATCACATTACAGGTGCGTAATCTTTCGGCGCGTAAAGTCAACGTTCAAATACGCGATGAGCCGCCAGATATTTTTGAGATTTCAGAGCGCATTCTGCACGGAACCGTTGCCGGGCGCGAAACCTGGCAAGGCAGCTACACCCTAACGCCGCTGCGTAGAGGCAACTATGAATTTGGGGATCTGAACCTGCGCTGGGAAAGTCCAATGCGCTTCATCATGCGGCAAGATACGGTTGCAGCCG
The DNA here is from genome assembly GCA_020630175.1 of Anaerolineales bacterium. GTDB lineage: Bacteria > Chloroflexota > Anaerolineae > Anaerolineales > UBA6668 > JAHDIM01. Next base: position 918 of record JAHDBW010000378.1, on the reverse strand, counting down.
GTGCTGAAGTCAAGGTCTACCCTAATCTAAAGAAAATTACAGAATATGATCTGATGCTGCGCCGCAATCGGTTACAGCAAATCGGCCTCCGTCGCTCGCGTCAATTTGGTGAAGGCACCGAATTTGAAAGCCTGCGTGAATATACGCCGGATGATGATTTCCGCAAAATTGACTGGAAAGCCACCGCCCGCCGCAATTTCCCAGTGACGGTAGTGCATCAGGCCGAACGGAGCCAGAATGTATTCATCGCGCTAGACGCTGGCCGCATGATGCAAAGCCCAATTGAGCGCATGGCAAAGTTAGACTTTGTGATCAATTCCGTGCTGCTGTTTGCTTATGTTGCCACAGCCAAAGGCGACAAAGTTGGCATGCTAACCTTTGGCCATAAAGTAGACCAATTCCTACCAAGTAAAGCCGGGCGTGGGCAGTTCCAAAAAATGTTGGAAGCCCTGTATGCGGTCGAACCACAGCCGGTAGAGCCAGACTATCAACAGGCGTTGAGCTATTTACGGATCAAACAACGCAAGCGCGCTTTGGTGATCTTATTCACAGACCTCAGCGGGGGTGAAAGCATGCAACAACTCGTTAGCAGCGCCTCACGCTTAGCAAAGCAGCACTTGCCGATGGTGGTCACAATCAACGATCCCGCCATTTACGCTGCAGCGCACGACACACCAACAAATTCGTTTGAAGTGTATCAGCGGGCAGCAGCTATCAAATTGCTCAATCAGCGTAAAGTCGCGTTAGAAACGCTTTCGCGTAACGGCGTGCTGACCTTAGATGTGCCTGCACATCAGCTTTCCATGGCAGTCATCAATCGCTATTTAGACCTCAAAGCCCGCGGACGCTTGTAACCCATGACGTGGACAACGTATCTACATGCTGTTGTCACACGGCCAGATCAGGCCACTGTTCTGA
>JAHDBW010000062.1 GCA_020630175.1 Anaerolineales bacterium | reverse complement strand
ACTGGCATGCAGGCTGAAATTCGTGGGTCAGCGGCAGCAGACTTCCCCATGTTGGCGCGGTTTATTGCACTATAAAGAAGATGGTGTCTTGAAAACGCCAGACGTGGTTGCAACAGATTTGATTAGCGTGATGCAGGGAGAACTAGAGAACGGCGGGCGCTATCAGATTGGGTAGTGGGCTGCCAAAAGACGCATGTGCGCTTTACCCGGTCCGGCAAGGATGTAGTCTATATTTTGGCTTTAGTACTCTGTTTCAGGCAACACTTTGGTAAAATTTTCTTGCCTATTTATGTTTAGGTAAGGGGAGAACTATGGACTTTGCAGAAGAATCGCTTACGCCATCAGCGAAGCAAAAACGGGAAGGGTATGTTGTTACATGCTTTTGGGTTATAGGTGGCGTGCTGTTTGTGCTTGCAATAATCGCCTTCTTTTTCTATGGCGGCAGAGCGTCTGGCCGTAGAGCAGAAAGCACTGCAATGGCGCTCATGCTTATTGTGGGTGCAACAATGGCTCCGTTCATAGGGGTGTGGATGATTATCCGTGGCCGCCGTGGCATGCGCCGGTTGAAGACCTTTGCGTCTTGGCCAGTGGTAACCGGTGTTGTTGAAACCCATTTGCCGCTAGAGCTTGTGGATGTATACGACGATAACCAGCAACTCACAAATAAAATATTACGAACCGGGTTTACCTATAACTACGCCGTTAACGGGAAAACTTATCGTAACCAGATCACTGGGGAAGAGCTTTGTGAGCCAGATGTAAATGCGAAAGAAGGTCTTGAAGCATTTCGGGCAGATTTTCCAATTGGTCATGAATTGGAAATCTCGGTCGACCCGCGCGATGCAAGCCACGGCACCCTCGACGGTGTGATGCGCTATAGCGAGGCGGAAGGTGATGGGTGCCTAGGGGGCATTCTCATCGCGATCGGCATTCTAGTTTATGGCGGGCTTCTGTATTTCTTGGCAGGCTAAGCCACACGTCATTTTCACTGCTAAAGGGCCGTAGCAGGCTAGCCCGCTTCTAACGCGCGCAGCAGTGCGTCTTTTGGGTACCAACGCTCTCTTGCTTCGCCCAGTAAATATAAAGACCCCGTCACCACAATCAAAGACTTTGCAGTTGCCTCAGCTAAGGCAGTTTCTAAAGCGTCCGCCACATACTCCGTTGAGCGGATAGCGGCGGTAGGCAAGATATCTTTGGCGGCGGTGGCGAGCGCTGCATGCGGGTAGGCCGGTTTCCGATAGACGTGCGGCTCTACAAAAATAAAGTTTTCGCAATACCCCTTGAAGGATAGCAGCGAGTCGTTTGCGTCTTTAGCCAGTAACATGCCATAAATGACGGTGAGGTCATAGTCGGCATACTCCGCTTTGAGCGAGCTCACAAGGGATGCGATTTTTGCCGGATTGTGCGCCCCATCCAAAATGACTGGTGGGGTCGTTTGCACAAGTTCAGCCCGCCCCGTAAAGGCTAGCTCTGGCAGGGCGGCATCGATTTCGGCTTGCCCGAAGGTAAACCCATGCTGATTGGCGAGCAAATCCACTGCTGTAATGGCTAGCGCGGCATTCTCACGTTGGAAGCTGCCTTTCAAGCCGACCCGACAGTTGCGATACGTGTTGTACGGCGTAGTGACATCAAACGTCTGGTCTGGGTTTTGTTGATAGTCTAGCTGGTAAAGCGTGGCGTTTTTTTCTTGGGCTTCACGTTCAAAAACGGCTAGCGCATCGGGCTTGGTTTCGGCGGTCACAGCAATGCCGTCTTGCTTGATAATGCCGCATTTGTGCCACGCAATCTGCTCTAGCTGCGCTCCCAAGGCCGCAGTGTGATCAATATCGACATTGGTAATCACCGCAATTTCTGAAGGTAACACGTTGGTTGAATCTAGCCGACCGCCAACGCTTGTTTCAACCACGGCCCAATCCACTTGCTGGCGCGCAAAGTATTGAAAGTTGAGCGTCATCCACACGAGCGCATACGGAAGTTCTTCACCGCGCGCTATCCACGCCTGATACATTGGCTTGAAATCTTCGACCAAGGCTGCAAATTCAGAGGGGCTGATCATTTTGCTGTTAGTGCGCAGCTTCTCATTAGGAATTTGCAAATATGGGCTGACATGATCCCCCACACGTAAAGCGCACGCTTGTAGCAAGGCGGAGATCATCGTGGTCACGGAGCCTTTGCCACTGGTGCCCGCAATGTGCACAGACTTGAAGGCCTGCTGCGGGTTGCCAACCGTGGCAAGAAAGCGTTTGAACAACGCAAAACGTTGTTCATAGGCGGCTACGCCAGCTTCAAACGTCCGGCCATCTTCTGGGGTGGCGTTGGCCACAATGCGGCCAATGATCCATTTATAGGCGGCGTTATAGTCTGCTAAGGCTTGCTGATACGGGTCGGTCATCGTGTTTCTGTAAGGGTGCCACTGGCAATAATAAGTCCAAATTCGGTCTCTAAACAGTCTAGCCTTGCGGCTGGGCTTTCTAGGACGATCTCCGTTCGATCCTGCCCTATTGTCCGCGAAAAGTTGAACCCTGCCAATGAAATGCGTCCGTCTGGCAGCGCTAAGGTTGCCAAGGGTTGTTTGGTAAAAACAGAATCGGGTGAGGTTTGATGATAGTGGCACATTGGCAAGAAGTCTTGCCGCTGCCGTGCTGTGGTTGTGAAGTTGAACACCGGCTTCCAATTTTCATTGGGCGCCTGGGCTTGAACTTGCAACGTCTCTACTGTTTGCTGCACGCGATAGTGAATGCCTTCCGCCGTGACAGGGGTGCCGTCTAGTAAGAGTGGCGTCCGAAATCCACGGCCTTGCCCAACATCAACTAGGTAATCTTGTGCAAGATGGACGATGTGCGTTAGATGATCAAATTCTTGCCCGGCAACATCGCTGCTGCCAAACATACGTGCTGAAATTATCGTAATGCGATAGCCAAGCGCCGATAATAGCTCGCCAAACAGCGAATTGCACTCATAACAGAAGCCGCCTCGGCGTTCTTCTACAATTTTTTTGTAGAGACTTTGCGAGTCAATGTTGATGGGGCGTCCGGCATGAATATCTAAGTTTTCAAACGGCACTGTGAGCAAAAATGCAGATTGCAGCGCGGTCAGCGTATGCAAGTTCGGTGTCAAGTCTCCGCTGTAATTAATGCGTTTTAAGACGTTTTGAACAAAATTTGACTGTGTCACGATAATTGTGTCCTGTTTTTTTGATGAAAATTGCGGTCTTTTGTTCACTTGTGACAAATATCACAAGTGAATGTTAATGCAGTTCTTATGTGACAGATTTCACAAAGGGTCGTATACTATAAGTGTCCTTTCCTCCTTTGCAAGAGTAAACTCTCCCCTTTGTTTACTCGATAGTGTGGCTAGGCCGTGTAATGCACGGCCTTTTTTCTTTAACTTGGTAACTTCCCGCTATTTGATAAATTACAGAATTTGTAAATTTTATAACGAGTCTTGAACCAAAAAACGTCCGCAGCTTTACCGCGAAATTTGGCAAAACGCAATACAATATAGATGAATAAAGCCGAGTGCTGGCAATAGGTGCCTGTTACTGCGGATTTGTCTTATCGAATGCTCACTACAGACTGGATTACTTACCGCGCTAAACGCACCCCGCACGCCCTTGCCCTGCAAGTTGGCGAAATGCGCTGGACCTATGACCATTTAGACCTGCGCGCTGAATTGTTCGCACGTCGCTTAGCTGGCGCTGGTGTCAACCCTGGTGACCGGGTTGGTACATTACTAAACACGCGCGCAGACTATGCTTTTCTTGTGCATGCGCTCACACGGGTTGGGGCGGTCTTAGTCCCGTTTAATACGCGGCTAACAGTGCCAGAGTTGCAGTGGCAGCAGTCGCTCACACAGTGCAAAATTATTGTGTGTGACGCGGCGCACGAAACTGCCGCTAGCCAGTTAGACGCGCCTCTGTATTCTGTTGATGGTCCATCTTTAACAGATACGCATGCCTTCGCTGAGCTTTCGCCAACGCCTGAATTATTTGTTCCGCTGCCTGCAGAACGGGTGCAAGCAATTGTGTTTACGTCCGGCACCAGCGGTTATCCGAAAGGCGTTGAGGTCACGTTCAACAATCATTACTATAGCGCAACAGCCTCCGCAATGCGGCTGGGCCTAGATAAGTCAGAGCGCTGGCTAAGCAGCCTGCCGCTTTATCATATTGGTGGGCTTTCGGTGCTGTTCCGCTCTTGTTTATATGGCACAGCCGTTGTGTTGGAGCCAAAATTCAGCATCGAGAGCTACGCGCAACACTTACGTGAAAATGACATCACATTAACGTCATTGGTGCCAACGATGTTGTATCGCCTGTTGGCAGAACATCCGCAGTTGGAAGCACCAGCGTTACGGCATTTACTGCTGGGTGGTGCTGCGGCATCGCCTGAATTAGTTGCGCAGTGCCTAGACGCGAATATCCCCATTGCCACAACCTATGGCCTAACAGAAGCCACTTCGCAAGTTGCAACCATGGTTTGGGATGATGTGCAAAAATTCCCCGGTAGCGTGGGCTGCCCGCTGATGTTCACTAATATCCGGATTTTAGATCGGTCTGGTGGGCGGCTAAACAGCGTGCGCCGCAATGAAGTGGGTGAAATTGCCGTGTCTGGGCCAACCGTGATGCAAGGCTATTTCAAAAATCCAGCGGCTACAGAGCAAACGTTGATCCATGGTGAACTAATGACCGGCGATATGGGCTACATCGACTCGTACGACAATCTCTGGGTGGTGCAGCGCCGCAGCGACATCATTATTAGCGGTGGTGAGAATATTTACCCAGCGGAAATTGAGCGGGTTCTGCTAGAACATCCCTGTGTGGAACAAGTTTGCGTAACCGGCTTAGAAGATGCAGAGTGGGGGCAAAAAGTCGGCGCGTTGATTGTTCAAACGTCAGATTCACCGCTTTCAACAGATGATTTAGAGCGTTGGGGGCGGCAACGCCTCGCTGGATACAAACAGCCGCGTGTTATCAAATTTACCGATGCGCTGCCGCTGACCGGGTCTGGCAAGATCCAACGCAAGGCTGTACTGGCTGAACTGAACGGCTAGCCAGCCAAGCGACTGAGTAACACCGCAACTGCGGCCTGCGGCGAAAGCGTTCGTGCTGTAACGTCTGCCAAAACTGCTTCAAGGTCTGGCCCCACAAGGCTGTGCCACACTTGGGCCTGTAACAACGTCCTAATCTGTTTTTCAAATTGTGCCTGCCGATGTAAGGCTAAATTGCCCGTGTTCTTGAGCCAGACGGCATGCTGCTCAATGTGCGTGACCAAGTCAGCAACGCCTTCCCCAGTCAAGCTTGTTACCGGTTGGACGGGCACTTCCCAACCTGCGCTGTCTACAACTGCTTGGCTTTCAACAAGAGTTCCGTGATGGAGTGTCTTGGTGGAATGCCCCAACTGCAACATGGCCTGTAGTGCCTTAATTGTGCGGCGGGCTTCAGGCTTATCGGCTTTGTTGACCACTAAAATATCGCCAATTTCCAAAATCCCAGCCTTGATCGACTGCACATCATCCCCCATGCCCGGGGCCTCAATCACTAAGGTGGTTTGCGCAGTGCTGGCAATATCCACCTCAGACTGCCCCGCGCCGACCGTTTCAATCAAGATGACATCGTAGCCAACTGCATCTAGCACGCTGGTGACATTCGTTGTGGTCATTGCTAACCCGCCTAAATTCCCACGCGATGCCATACTCCGCACAAAAATCCCCTTATCACTGACAAGATCTTGCATGCGGATGCGGTCCCCCAATACAGCCCCGCCTGAAAATGGGCTAGAGGGGTCAACGGCCACAATGGCGACTGTCTGTTCACGGCGTCTAAATTCTTTGGCGAGTTCATTAACCAGCGTGCTCTTGCCAGAGCCGGGCGCACCGGTAATGCCAATGATGTGGGCTTGGCCAGTATGGGCGTGTAGTTGCGCTAATGCCTGTTGGGCAGTTGGCGTATTGTTTTCAACTTGGGTAATCAATCGGGCAACAGCGCGTTGTTTGCCTGCGAGGGCGTTTTGAAGAAGGGTTTGCATATGCAGGTTGTTTGACTGATCTGTTACTTGAGACTCGGAATTGTGCCTAATTATATAGCGCGTGGGCAGCATCAGCCGTGATCTGTTGTAAATGGAAAATGTTTGTCTAAGACCGTTAGGGTTGCTGCGTACTTTTATGTGAGTAATCTATAATAATATATGGTTACGTAAGTAGGCTTAGATACAATGTACTTGCCGGTTAGCAAGTGCACAGCCAGATGCTGGGAACAAGATGAAAACCAAAGTTTATAAGTTTTGGGTCGGTCTGCTTGTATTAGGGATGGCATTTGCCATCACCGGCACGAGCTTTGCACAATCAACAACATATTCGGTGCGTTGGGGCGATACCCTCGCGACAATTGCCCGCCGCCATGAAATTAGCTTAAGTGCAATTATTCGGGCAAATCCACAATTACCAAACCCGAATCTGATTTATCCCGGGCAGGTTATTTATTTGCCTGTACCTGTTGCGGCAACGACAGCGCCTATAGCACTGCAAACGCCAACCGCAGTGCCAACTAGTGCACCAACCGCAACGGCAACATCAGCGTCACTAGATCGGCTGACTTACCAGCCGCCGACGGTTGTGCCGACCGCAACCGCAACAGTTGTGCCAACGGCCACCGCGCTTGCCGCAGTTGAGGCCGTGCCAGAGATTAGCGTTGCAACGGGGTCTGCCGGTGGGAAGGCGGTAATTGTGCAAGGCGCGCAGCCGCCAGCCTGTGGATTTGGCAGCTATCAAGGCGACCGGCTTAGCAAGTTGCAAGGCACGCTAATGATGCCGGAACTTGCCGTAGAAGGCATTGGGACTGATCGTGTGACTGGCGTTGGAACCTGCATTACGTTTGGTGGGTTGATTGGCGGTGGCCAAACGCCAATTGGTGTTTTTGTGAACGGTCAGCAAGTGCCATTCCGCGGCCCCGTGCTGATTTCACGCGAGTATGGCGATTTTGGACGCTTTGCGTTTGATTTGAAAGCCGATTGCGGCCAGCAGTATAGCGTGACGATTGGTGTCCGGGCGTCTGATGGGCAGCTTGTAGAAAAATTAGTAATTGTCGATGTGCCCTGCTAGGCAGGCCTGTGTAAAGAACTCTGTGCAATTTCCAGATAAGATTATGACTTCCAATGCTTCAGTAAAATTCGCCGGTAGCTTTATGTATAACTACCGCCTAATTACGACAAGCAATATTTGCGGCTGTTTTCAATGTCGTAAGGTTTTCCCGTCTTCAGCTGTATTTGAGTGGGAACTTGACGCCTCTGGCCGTCAATCTGCGCTGTGCCCAGAGTGTCGCGGCTGTTTTGTCGTTGGTGATGCAGTTGGAGTGGACGTAACACCCTCCGTGCTCAAATCGCTGCACAACCACTGGTTTAGTAAATAACCTGAATTCTGGATAAGGGCGAACGATAAAATCGCGTCAAATTCACGCAAAATAACGCGAAAACGTAATTTTTTCGAAGAAACAAGGGAGTAGTTCCACGGCTAGCCGTGGAACTACTCCCTTGCGCCCGACAATTTGCTTACCCAGAACTTCAGATTAAATAAAAAGAGTTGCCGAGCAATAACAATCCATTGCCCAGCAACTCTTTTTTCTAAAACGTTACTCCTGCCAAACTAGGCTACAGTCTGCGAATTGCAAACTGCGGTGTTTTGCCCGTTTTGCGTTGCCAAATTAGCCAGCCCAATAATCCAATTGACAAAATAATAAGCACCCATTCTTCCGGCTCTGGAACACCAGTGACGGGTGGCGCTTGCGTTTCGCCGACGTCTTCATGTTCACGGTCAAAGCGGTCGTCTGCGTTTTCTAGCTCGTCTAGGCGGCGCTGCTGTTGCGTATTGATTAGCACAATCATCGAAGAGAATGGCGTCACGATACTGTGCTCAACGGCAATTTCGTGCAGGGCATCTAACGTGTCTAAGGCATCTAGGCTGGCGCGGTTTTGCTGCATGTCGGCCAAAATCAAACGGCGGGCTGCAATTGGCGCAAAGTCCGTTTGCGTTGCGGTTTGCGTGTCTGAAACTTCCCAAACATAGCCATCATATACATCAAGATTGGCATTGCCAGCAAGCGCTACGCTTAGGCGTTGTAATGCGGCTGCCACCGTATTGACTGTGCCACCGCCGCTGGCTTGCAGCGCCTCTAACGTAGGATCGTCATACCCTAGCGGCAAGCCGTCTAGGTGGACCATCCAGACCGGCATGTCAAACGTTGGCACGTTGCTTTCGCCTTCGCCTAATTGATAGCCAGTCGCGTCGGTCAGAATCAGGGCGGCGTCATACTGGGTATCACTACGCAAAGCGTCAAATTGGGTCAGGAGCTGCGCCGGGTCTTGACCGCCAAAATAGACAACATCCGCCGCCGCAAAGTCAGCTAGGCTGATGACTTCCGGGCGGGCTGCATGATACTCAGACGCAGTCAGGAAGATATCAACACTTACGCCAAGGTCGCGCAGCATGTCAATTTCAGCTTCAACGGCAGTGCGTAACGCATTCATACTGCGTGAACGATCTAACACCACAGCCAGTGACAGCGTGCTTGGGAGGTCTGGATTGTCTGCCGCTGCCGCCGGACGCGCGGTAACGGTTTGCCCATTGCTAAAGCTAGCCGTATGCGTTTGCGCAGTTGTGGCCTCTGTGGCTGGCATAGACGTGGGGAACCACTGTTCACCCGCATCTACAGCAGCCCCATTGATGGTGCGAACCGTATCTGCCGTCCAGTAGACGTTACGTAACTCGGCCAGCTGCGGTAGTGGCCAAGCGTTGTCTGCGGCGACGGTGGCATAAGTGAGCCACATGTGGAGCTGATCGCCTTCTTCAATAACTGACCGTTCATAGTTGCCCTGCCAAACTTGACGCTTGGGTTCAATCGGGAAAATTCGCAATCGATATTGGCGAGGACCCAGTTGCTCAACGAGTGCTGGATCGATGTTGCGCTGCACCTCTTCACGATACAACTGCTGGGCTGCGCCACGTGGTGAAACACGATGTTCAAAGCGTTCAGCGCGGTCAGCGCTATTGCCTAGCCAAACGCCGGTAATCACGGCGCTCTCTGGCAGGCTGAAGTAATAAATAACCTCTTGCCGGAGGCCGGTCTGATTTTGGTAAACCTCATACAGCTCTACCTCAGCCCAGTCGCCATGTTCGGTAATGGTGATGGCTTGCTCGTTAAGATGCACTTCCCGATCATCAACTTCTAGCCAGCCTTGCTCGGCTTGCGCAACATCCCACGTGGATTTTACGGCGTTTACAATGACCGGCTTTTCTGCCACTGCAATGGGTTCGTCAAAGAAGGTTTCATAAAGCTCAGCCGCCTTGAGCGGATCTTCAACAAAGGCCATGTTGCCAAACCCGCGAAAGTCATCAAGCTCGGCTAGCGTGTAAGGTTCAAAGGGTTCGTAGAGAATCGGGCTGGCCAGCGCTTCATACAGCCCTTGCACGTTGCGGGCGGCATCATCGGTGAGGTTGAGCGCGTAATCATCAGACCACATAGCAAAGACATGTTGCACGTCACCGCGGGCACTGAAATAACGATTCGACGCTAAATATGCGTTCAGCAGTCCTTCCCGAATGATGTCTTCGTTATCAATCAGGTGTTGCACATCGGCGGCTGTTTCTGGCGGGGTTTGGAGCAGGGCAAAGGCTGCATGCTGGGGCTGTTGTTTGAAGTACAACACACTGCCTAACGCGATGGCAATCCCCGTGATGGCAAGACTGCCAGCAAACACCCAATTGTTTTTATTGGCAAACTGCCGCATCCCTTGCCACCATTGGCGCGTAAACAGAATCGGCATCACAATTGGTAGCCCAATAAACAGCGTAGCAGAGTAGACCCACATGATGAGGCTCATGGTCATAAAGGGCGTGTAACCGGCAAAGATTGCGATGTCTGTTAGTTTTGTGGTGCGGAAGAATTCAGGGATGCCGACAACGAGATCGTATGTGCCGTGCAGTAAAAGCCCGGCAAGTGGGATGACGTAAAACAGCAAGAATGCGCCTAAGTACAGCCCGAGCAGTGCACAAAAGGTTAGGCCTATCAGTGCAACTGCGCGCCAGGCTGTTGCGCGCTGTGGTAACTGGTCGTCTAATAATTTCCAGAGCACTGCGCTAACGCCCGCAATGGCTAAACACAGTAACACCAGCATGCCCGGTGTCATTTGGCGAATGGCAAAGAAGCGCAGCAGCAAGCCAAGCATGAGTGGCCCTTCAATGCCGTAGCCAAAGGTAAGTAAATCTGCTGGCCGCTTTCTGAAGACCGTTGCCGCCAAGATCATGGCGATTATTGGAATAATAATCAGCAGCAGGGCATTAAAAACCATGAGCCCTGGAATGATGTTTTCACGGACGCCAGACCATAAATCCACAAGAATAAAGGGTGAAAATCCAAAAATGAAAACAGTGGTGTAGATTAGGTTCCACGACCAAAATAGACCCGGCCCCCAAAAGCTAGCGCGGCGCCAGAACTTTGGTTGTGGGGTTGCGGTAGATGTTGTCATATAGGTACTCCTGAAACATTGCGGGCGTTGAAGCCTGCGCAGACTTATCTAGGCTGACGCTAATGATGCGCGTTTTGCGCAGCAGCAGCAAGCACCTAGGTGCCTAAGACTGTTGCTGCAAATAGGTAGCAATTGACTCTTGTAGTGCCAAATAAAGCGCGTTGTAATCGTCTTCTGTGACGGTTGTTGCATCGTCGAACAAAATCGAGGTCAGCATCCAATCTTCACGTTCTGGGGCGAGGTCCGCCCAGATGCGGGTGGCATAGTCATCAGTCACTTGCGTTGGCGATTGGAACCAGTACACGGCACGCAGCGTTTCTGTGGTGTCTGGCGTTGTGAGATCGACCAAGCGAATGGGGAAGTTTGTTTCAACAAGCGCTGTGCCTGAGTCTGAGATCTGTAACCCGTAGACTTCAAAACAGCGCTCTGGCCGATGATGGGCGCGCCAGGAATCGCTGGCGATCAAAATCATGGAGCCAGAAATGTCGCCCCATTGGAATTGCCAACGCTCCACCGCATCGGCACCGTCACGGGCTAGCATGTCATACTCAACGGCAGTTAGCGGCAGTGGTGTAATGGACAGCGCAGCGGGCGGTACAAACGCCACCGACGCGCGATTGATGGCCTGTACGTCACGCGGGGTATGCAGCAGGGCGGCAAGCAAAATTGCGCCAATCAGGCCTACCCCTAACCACCACGGACGCGCTGGCGTAATGCGAAACACCGCGCCGAGCTGTTGTGGCACCCAGCGCAATGCCAGCAAAGCGATTAGACAAGCAAGCACAAAGGTCAATACGCCAAGTGGAACATGAACCACATTGGCAAAGGTGGTGAACCCATAAACAGGACCCGCAACGGTCAGAATTAGCACCCTAGCTAAGTTGCCAGTCAGCAATGCAATGGCAAACAGCACGGCAATGCCAACCCAGCGCCAATCGATGCGGCGTTGTTCAATCCATGTGGCAGCTAATAAAAAGATGCCGCCGGTCCATAAACTCTTGACGCCGCTACAAGGCGAGTCGATATGCGAGACGCCGTTTTCAAAGACGAGAATGGTATCGACGCCCACCGTGCCAATGTTGGCTGCGCTCAGCAAGGTTTCAACAACACGCGCGGTATATAACCGCACTGGGTAGCCAATAAACGTTTGCATATGTGCGCCAAACGGCAGCACGGCAATCAGCAATAATGCGGCGGGCAGGCCGGCCTTCCAACGGTGCGGCAGCAGCCACAGCCCAAATAAACCGTAAGTGCCAATGCCAAAGAACGTGGCAGAAATGGTATGTACATCAAGCAGGCGCTCTGACAGCAAGAAACCAACAATGCTGCTCATAATCAGCACTAGCGGCAGCGTGACAAGCTGCGGAAATATGCTTAGGTCAGGGCGTTGGCCGGAATCTAAGGTGCGAATAATAAGCAAGGCCACTACGCCCACCAGCACAATCTGATTGGTGCGGAAATCATGGCGGGTGGCAATAATTTTGAGGTAAGGAAAGATGGGCTGAAAAAGGTAGAGCCAAGCGCCAACTAGCACTAGATTTACCAGCGTGCCTAACGATGCAAACTGCCGTAAGGCGCTAAACCGCGACGGTTTTGGATATAAGGTCTGTGAAGTAAACGGTTGCCCAGCCATTGCGGCGTATCTTAGTGGCTGATGAATGCCACATTAGCGAAGCGCAACCGAGCCGTAGAGAGGGAGCAGGTAGAACGATAGGGGAAAGAAAAGGACTAGAAGATCATACGTAATGATTTTCTAGCCCTTTCTTGTGTTTTATAGTGCTTTTACTTCAGACTGATGGGGGCTTACGAGCGCGATAAGCGCTATGCTGCTGCTGATCGGCAAAGGTCTTTTTTCTTTAGACCTGATATAGCTCCACCAGCACGCCATTGGCGCTCTCTGGATGAATAAATGCCGCTAGTTTTCCCCCAGCGGCAGGCACTGGTTCCGGGTTGATCAAGCGCACGTTATGGGCTTTGAGCCGGTCTAACATGGCGTGGATGTCGGTGACTTCGAGTGCAATGTGATGCATGCCCGCGCCGCGTTTGGCGAGATATTTGGCAACGCCACTACTTTCGTTTGTTGGCCGAATAAGCTCGATTTCACTATCGCCAGTTGGAAAGAAGGCTACCTCTACTTCTTGCGAGGGGACTTCTTCTGTATGCGCAAGGTCTAGCCCGAGGGCATCGCGCCAGAACGACATTGAGGCGTCAAAATCTGGCACAACAATCGCCACGTGGTTAATGCGCTTGATGAGATCGTTCATCGGGTTTATTTATTGAGTAGCTTCCAGCCCGCTGGTAAAACAATGGCTGCGGCAATCACTTTGACCAAGTCACCTAGCACAAATGGCGTTAGGCCATAGGCAAAAGCGGTTGACCAATCCACACCCAAAATTGTTTTGAGGTAAGGCACGCCGTATGCGTAAATGATGATGTTACCGGCAATCATTGCCAAGACAGTCATCACGAAGTTGCGATCCCAGCCTTGTTCTGCAAGCCAACCCACAAGGGTTGCAGCAGGGATAAAGCCAATCAGGTAACCGCCGCTTGGGCCAAAAATTACAGCTAAGCTTGAGGTGCCGCCAGCAAAAACTGGGAAGCCAGAGATCCCTTCAATGAGGTAAGCAATCACGGCCAAGGTGCCGCGTTTCCAACCCAGCAGGGCGGCAACTAAAAGCACGCCAAAGGTTTGGCCAGTAATTGGAACAGGCCCAATGTTGAAAGAGACTTGAGCGCTCAGGGCAATCAAGAGTGAGCCTGCCAATACAAGCACGGCATCATAAATATAAGTGGCTGGCTGCTGCTGTGGCCGCCAGATATCTGCATACGTTGCAATCATTTTCTTTTTCTCCAAACAAATACGTTTTGTAATTATCACATGCTTTTTCGCTACACTAGAGAGACAACATGTGCATACCTGATCAATAACACAGTTCAGCCCCAAACGATGCGAAACCGTAGCTATTCAGTGTGCATTGTCTTCATTTGAAACGCGCGGGAACCTTTTGGTGCACCGTAGCGTCTCTGTGGTGGAGAAGAACAGTATGAGGTGGCGCTGCCTGGCAACGCTGCCTCATACGCCTGAAACACCTAACCTGCAACAGGAGATTGTGATGACGAAAAAATGGATTTTTGGAATACTTGGGATTTTGACCCTACTAACGGGGATTGGGCTCTGGCAACTGACAAATTACTACCTCAATTTGCCAAACAACCTGAGCCAGCATGAAACGCTAGTGTTTGGGAACACGCAATTCGTTCCAGACAGCACCGGGGCGATCCGGGTGCTTGTGCGCGACACAAGCACAGCAAATCCATTGCCAGATGCAGAGATTACCGTGTCACTCTCTGGCGATGCAAAAGACGCTGAGCTGGAACTTTTCTCTGGCACAACCGATGCTAGTGGGTCTGCCAATGTGAATTTCAAGGTGCCAGTAGGCTGGAACGAAAATCAACGCCTGATTGTCAAAACAGTGTCCTCTTTAGGCACAGACACGCTCGAACGGGACGTGACCATCAAGCGCGACTACAAAGTGCTGCTGAGCACAGATAAGCCGCTTTATCAGCCGGGGCAAGTGATCCATTTGCGGGCGTTAGCGCTTAGCACGTTCGACTTAGTGCCTGCTGCTAATCAGTCGCTTGAGCTGATTATTGCCGATGGGAAAGGCAACAAGGTCTACCGCGAAACGCTCACTACGGATGCGTATGGCGTCGCCTTTGCCGACTTTCAATTGGCAACCCAGGTCAACACTGGCGCTTACAAAATCACCGCGCAGTTAACCAATGCCGATGGTCGTAGCACGACCCTATCAGAAAAGACGGTCACGGTTGAACGGTATCAGCTGCCAAAATTTGACCTCAATTTACAAACAGACCGTCCTTATTACCAACCGGGCGATATTGTGCGCGGCACGCTCAACGCCACCTATTTCTTTGGTAAGCCGGTTAGTGAAGGGGCACTCACCCTCACGGGCTATACCTTTGACTTTGAACGCACCGATACCTTCACCGTGGAGGCTGTGACCGATGCCAATGGTGACTATGCGTTTGAATTCACACTGCCTGATTATTTTGCAGGCGCTGAGGTCAACAGTGGCAATGCGCGCTTCTATTTACAAGCTTCTGTGACAGATCAAGCCGCTGCCAATGAGACCAAGAGCTTGTCTTTTCCAGTGAGCAACAATGGCCTGACCATTCAAGCCATTATTGAAGGCGGCACAGTCAAGCGGGGTCTAGAAAATATTCTCTACGTGATGACCAGCTATCCAGACGGTTCGCCAGCCCAAGCCACGCTGAAACTAACCGACTACGGCTTTTCGAATGATCTGCCAGCCAGTATTGAAACCAGTGAATTCGGGCTAGCAGAAGTCCGGTTTACGCCAACGGAAACCTATTTTGAAACGGAGATTGTTGCCGTTGCAGAAAACGGTGCGCTGAGTACGCTGTATTACAGCGCCGAAGGGGATTGGACGGCTTACAACAACAGTGTGCTGATGCGGCCAGACCGACCTGCCTACAAAGTTGGCGACACAATGACGCTGGATATTTTCACCACGCAACCGAATGGCACGGTCTATGTAGACCTGATCCGCGAGGGCCAAACGCTCAGCACGCGCTCTGTGGCAGTGGAAAACGGCAAAGCCCAACTACCAGTTGACCTTAGTCAAGACATGTTTGGCACGTTGCAAATTAGCGCTTACAAAGTGCTGCAAGACGGCAACATTGCCCGTGATACACGCTTAGTTGTGATCGATCAGCAAGACACCTTAGCTATTGAATTTGCCCCGGATCAAGCCGAGTACCGTCCCGGCGATACGGCCAACCTAGGCATTCAGGTTTCTGATGCTGATGGGAATGGGGCGCAAGCCGCATTAGGCCTAGCCGTGGTAGATGAAAGCGTGTTTGCCCTTGCTGAACAAGATCCTGGCTTTGCCAAGTTGTATTTCATGCTGGAGCAAGAGCTGCTAAAGCCCAAGTACGACTTGCACGGCCTCACCCTGCCAGAACTCGCGCAGCCCATTCCGTTAGATAACGATTTGCAATTTGCCGCCCAAGAGGCTGCCGCGCACGCCAGCTTGGCAGAATCCACCAACTTCTATGACTCAGGCTTTAGTCTCCAAGCGAACTCGCGGCAGGAGAATATTGCAAAAGCCTATGAGCAACAGGAGCGTTTCTTTGCGCGCGCTGCGACCACAAGTTTTTGGCTAAGCGGTGGCTTGGGTATTTTCGCATTAGCCTTGATGGTGCTGCTCACGCGCCGCATTAGTAAAGTTGGCCGCAACATTGGGATTGCCATTGGCTTGTTGATTGGCGTAATGCTCCTGTTGACGGGTCTCTTTAGCCTGTTGAGAAACACCAACAACTGGTGGCGCTTTCAATATGAGACCCTGCCAGTCGTGCTGATTTTACTAAGTGGGTTGGGGTTGCTGCTCTTGATTGTCAATGCCTTCCGTGAAAAAGAGCGCTTGCTAAGCGGCTTTATGCTGGCCGCATTGATTGGCATTGTGGTCTTTGCCTACGGTGTATTTGCTAGCACAGAAGGATATTTCTCCCCGAGTGCCACACTAGGCTGGTGGCTTGGCATTGCCTTGGGATGTGTGCTGCTGGCACTGTTGCTCCACACAGTTAATCAAGCCTATCGGAAGCAAATACTGGGTGTGATTGCGGCTGGGCTACTCGCTTTTACAGGGTTGTCTGCCATTGCAGTGGCAGCTGCTGAAGTTGGCGTTGGGGCTGGCGGTGGACGCGAATTTGCAGATGGAGACGTCATGGAAATGGCTGTGGCAATGGACATGGAATTTGCAGAAGAAGAGGCGATGGATGACAGCGGTGAAGTCTCTCTTCCTGGGCCGTCGCTTCAAAAAGCAGACACCGCAACTGCAAACAACGCCCCGCGCATCCGCCAGTATTTTCCAGAAACCATGTACTGGCTGCCCGATGGCGTTACCGATGAAAGTGGCGCTCTCAACCTGGAAGTGCCGGTTGCCGATAGCATCACTACTTGGCGGCTAACGGCTTTAGCCTCAACGCAAGATGGCCAAATGGGCAGCGCGCAGGGCAGCTTACGCGTGTTCCAAGATTTCTTTATCGATCTGGATTTACCGCTTTCCCTAACCGTTGGCGATGAAATCGCCGTGCCGGTAGGGGTCTTCAATTACCTAGAAGACGCGCAAACGGTCACGCTAACCGTAAAAGAAGAAGATTGGTTTGAACTGCTAGACGACAGCGAAAAGCAAATTACCATTGGCGCGAATGATATCGACGTGGTGTACTTCCGCATTCGGGCCAAGCAATTTGGCTCACAGCCGTTTGAAGTTACCGCCATCGGCTCCACCATGTCAGATGCTATTCTGAAGCGTGTGCGCGTGTATCCAAATGGGATGGAAGTGCGAACAACAGCCTCTGACAAGCTCAATCCAGAAGCGACTGTCACGCAGCAATTGACCCTGCCTGCCGAATCAATTCCGGGTACGCAGCAAGTCACGGTCAAGATCTATCCGGGCGTGACCAGCCAAATTGTAGAGGGCTTAGACAGCATTCTCCGCATGCCAAGCGGCTGTTTTGAACAGACCTCATCCACCACCTATCCAAATGTGTTGGTGCTGGACTACTTGCGTAGCAGCGGCCAAGCCGCACCAGAGATTGAACTCAAAGCTGAAGAATTTATCAACCTTGGTTACCAACGTCTGACCACGTTTGAAGTGCAGGAAACCAACGGTGGCTTCTCACTCTTTGGCGATCCACCGCCAGACCGCATGCTGACAGCGTATGGTCTGCAAGAATTTGCCGACATGGCTCGCGTCCACGATGTTGACCCGGAACTGCTGAGCCGAGCTGTGACGTGGCTTGCGACGCAGCAGAACAGTGATGGGTCTTGGGAAAATGATCAAGGCCTCGTCCATGAAGGGTCTTTGGCATCGCTAAACAGCAATGTGCCAGTGACGGCCTACATCACATGGAGCATGATTGACGCTGGTTACTTAGACACTGACACCGCACAATCAGGCTTGGCGTACATTCGTAAAAACTACGGACAGACTGATGATCCGTATGCAACCGCACTGATTGCCAATGCCTTAGTGTCGGCTGATTTGGCGGCAAACGCCGCGCTATCCAGTGAGACCACTGCCATTTTAGATAAGCTCGCTAGCCAAGCAACGTTAGAAGGAAACGGCGCGATTTGGTCAAGTGGTGTGGCGACATTTATGGGCAGTGAAGGCATCACTGGCAGTATTGAAACCACTGCGCTGGCAGCCTTTGCATTCCTGCGCGCCGATACGCATCCAGAGCTTGCTAACGCGGCCCTTGTGGCGCTGGTGCAAAACAAAGACAGCTTTGGTACCTGGTACAGCACCCAAGCCACCGTGCTTTCCCTCAAGGCGCTGTTAGAAAGCGTACGCAGCGGCAGTGAAGAGGTAGACGCCACCGTTACGATTGCGCTCAACGGGCAGCAAACGGAAACGGTCACAGTTTCTGCTGAAAACTTTGACGTGGTGCAATACATCACTTTTGATAATCTGAATCCGAATGAGAACACGCTCGAACTGACAATGAGCGGGTCTGGCAATTTGATGTATCAAGTGGTGGGGGAATATTACCTGCCGTGGGACGTTGTGCCGCAATATGCAGACGTTGTTGGGCAAGACATTAGCCAAGAGCTTGTTACGGTTGATGTTACCTATGACCGCGCCGAGCTGAACGTAGATGATACGGTTGGCGTCGATGTACAAGTTGCCCTCAATGAACCGGGTGCCAGCGTAGAAAATGCGCTCATCGACCTTGGTATTCCACCGGGCTTCAGCGTAGAAACAGACGATTTGAATGCCCTCATCGCCAGCCAAGGCCAATTGCCCAAAGACGGATCTGTGGCCGTGATTGAACGCTACGAGCTCACCGGACGCCAAGTGATTTTATATATCAGTGACTTGCAAGCTGGGACGCCAGTCGACTTCAGCTATCGGCTGCGGGCGAAGTATCCGGTCAAGGTGCAAACACCAAGCTCTAATGCGTATGACTATTACAACCCAGACGTAAACGGGGTGGACGCGCCACAAACGTTGACGGTCAATGAGGGGTAGGTTGCCCATTTGTTGGGGAAACCGCGTTGCAATGGCAAGCCATTGCGCTACCAAGCGACCTGTTTTAAATAA
>JAHDBW010000377.1 GCA_020630175.1 Anaerolineales bacterium | reverse complement strand
CTGTTCAATCTGGCGCTTTACAGATTGCCTACACTACAGGTATCAAGTTATTCGCACAGCATGTGCGGCTAGTAAAGGGAAATCTGATGACAACAAAACGGCGTACAAAGAAGAAAAAAGGATTGAATAAAGCCACCAAGCGCAACTTACTCATTGATGCCGCATTGAGCGTGGGCTTTCTAGCAACCTTTAGCCAAGAAATTACCGGCCAGACCTTGCATGAATGGCTCGCGATGGCGCTATTTGTCGGGCTCACCACGCACTTAGTGCTACATTGGAAATGGGTCGTAGGCATCACCAAGAAGATTTTCAGCCCAAAACTGCCAATGAAAACTCGCGTCAGCTACGTGTTGAATATGGGCTTGTTTGCGGCATTTGGCCTGATTGGCCTCAGTGGCATGATGATTTCTGAAGTGATTATGCCGCCGTTTGGCCTTGGCAACGGTGGCGGCTTGTGGGAAGACGTTCACGAAGCCATCAGCAACTTATCCATGTTGATGGTTGGCGGACACGTACTGCTACATACTAAGTGGATTGTCACTAACACCAAGAAACTGTTTGCCGGTGCGCCTAAAAAGCGCAGCGTAGCGGCTATGGCATAACGCCCAATCCAGATTATGATTACCCCAGACGCACAAGCTGTACGTCTGGGGTTTTTTGAGTCTAAACAAACTGCAATTGGAGGCGAACTCAAGATGAATCAATACCAACACTTCAAAACGCTTTTACAAGCCGTCCATACGTTTTATCAGCGTGATGCGGTTCACTTCCCGATGTTGCAGCAGCTCAATGCCGATTTTGCGGCTCTAATCGACACGCCGTTTGCGCTGCCCGCGCCGCGCCCTTTGCCGGTATTACGGCACCTAGAGGCTATTGCCAAGCAGCCTACCCATGCAGACGTTGCGCCAATTGTTGAAGCGTTATGCCCAATTGCAAATGACCTCTACTGGCTCCAAAATCCAAACTATGCCGCCTTTGGTACGCACTATTTAGATAACTATGGCTTTACGGTTTTTGTCGGCCCGAATGGCGTCATTCCGCATGACAAGATTCTAATTAGCGTTGGTATTTGGGCCGATGTCTTATACCCCATGCACCATCATGAACCAGAAGAGCTCTATCATGTGCTAACTGGCACGCCTGAGTTTTGCGTCGATGATCAGGCGTTCGTGCCAAAAGTCAGCGGCGATGCGATCTTTCATCAATCATGGCAGCCGCACGCGCAACAGTTCAGCGGCCCGGCGCTACTAATGGCGTGTTGGTATGGCGATGTTCAAGCCTATGCCGTATTGGTGGAATAAGCGCTTTGCCAAGCTAGCCAGAAATTGCATCAGCAACGTGTTTACTCGCTAGCACGCTTGCAACGGTGCCCAGTCCCGGCCAAGTGGTATCGCCCATTTGCCAGAAATCTTTGACGCCAATGTCATACGGCACGGCGTTTTGATTACTGTTGGATAGCATCTGCCGGATGCCGCCAACTGCGCCGCGATGCCGGTTGGTGTAGCGGGCATAGGTTTGCGGTGTGCCAATGCGGCGCACGATTGGAGCGGTGTCTAGCGTGGGATAAACCTGCCGCGCATAGCCCACAAGCTGATCACAAATGGCCTCTTTCTTATTGTGGTATTCCTCAAAGGTCAGGTCTTCCCACTGTTCAAGGTCACAATGTGTAGACAGCATCACGCTGCGGTAGCCTGCTGGGGCGCTGCGTAAATCCCCCGCAGAAGACACCGAAATAAACATATTGTTGCCATCGTTGAGCTTACGATTATGGTCGACCACAATCTGATGATGGGTAAAGTCTTCGCCAGCCACCTCAGCTTCAGGCACGCCTAAGTACACCGCAATCGCGCCGCCCAACGCGTCTTTATCACGCTTAAGCCACGGGGTTAGCGCCTTAGTGACGGGTGTACAACCCAACTCAGCCGTGTTCCAAATTGGCAAGGTTGAAATCACACGCTTAGCAGTGAGAGCGCCACGATTCGTGACCACCGCATAACCATCAGTTGTTTTGAAGAGGTTGGTCACCTTCGTGCCCACGCGCAAATCCCCACCAGACATACGGTAGTGCCGCACAAGGCCATCCCAAAAGCCGCCCATGCCGCCTTTGGCACGCGTTAGGCCAGCGCCGCGAATGGTAATGCCCAGCGCACTATTAATAAGCGGTGCAAGCTCTACAGAACTATGGACCGTGTCTTGGATAATGGCCGCCAGAAAGCTACGCAAGCGGGGATCCTCTTCAAGATGATGCTTTTTGACCGCATCGGCCATGGTCCACATCATGTAACGGGCCATTGGCCAACTGGCAACGGACAGCTTGCGGGCGGCGTTCCAAACATCCGTAACCGACTTCATGGGGAGTTTGACTCCGGCACGACTAGTACGCCAAAACGTCAGTGCGAGCTCATCCATCAGCGCCCAGAACTGACGTGTTTCTGGCGTATCGCCAAACACGCTCAGCCGCTCTTGCGCCCAGTAGCTAGCATCACGATAAAGCGTAATGGCAAGATCGGGCATCCACAGCTTGTAGCCGGGCAATAGCTCTACCTCTAGATCATTCAGGCCGATTTCGTCTAGGAACTGGCCGCCAACGCCTTCGGGTTCAAAATCAACAAGGGTTGTTGCGCCTACATCAAAAGTAAACCCCTTGGTACGGAAATACCCAGCGCAGCCGCCTGGCAGCCCATGCGCTTCTAAGACTAATGTCTTAACACCACGCGCTTGCAAACGCGCTCCTGTTGCCATTCCTGAAAGTCCAGCTCCAATAATGATGACGTCTGCGTCTGCCATGGGGTTCTCCTGTTATTTATTTGGTTAGTTGTTAGCGGGAAGTGCGCGCCAATTGACACGCCGTTGTGGACGCGGAGCAATTTTCAGCCATTTGACAAAATGGACTGATCGCCAAGACTCGGTTGTGGACATATATACCCGAACAGACATGACAAAGCTCCTTATTGTGAATAATATCACAATATTGTGAAAAAAAGAACAATC
>JAHDBW010000376.1:1575-2999 GCA_020630175.1 Anaerolineales bacterium | reverse complement strand
CTATATATACGAATAAATACGTATTACAAGTTACGCATTATTCTGCCAGGCCGTTCTGCGCGATTGTTTTCTGATACCAGTAGCCGCTGTCTTTGATGGTGCGTTTTTGCGTTTCATAATCTACATAGACCATGCCAAAGCGCTGGCTATAGCCCAGCGACCATTCAAAGTTGTCTAGCAACGACCACATAAACATCCCGGCCACGTTCGCCCCGTTTTGGATAGCACGATGGACTGCATCGGCGTGCGCAGCGTAATACTTTGTACGGCGTTCATCGCGCACGCGCCCATCAGCATCTGGGCCATCTGAATAGCTACAGCCACTTTCAGTGATGTAAATCTTTGGCGCTTGATAGTCAAAGTGCATGCGGTTGATGAGGTCATACAACCCATCTGGATACACTTCCCAATTCATTTCGGTGTATTCCGCGCCCGGATTAGGCGTGGCGGCGGTGTTGAAGTTATCTAAGTCCAACATGCCATCCATGCGTTGGCGGGTGTAATTGTTGATGCCAATAAAATCGACCGGCGCGGCGATGAGGTCATAATCCCCGTCTTGCACAAAGTCTAAGCCGTTTGGCAGGCGACCGGTCTCGGTGTAATAGTTGACCATGTCCGCTGGATATTCACGTCCGGCAAGCGGATCGTTGAACCAACGGATGTAGTAGCCGTCCCAAATGCGTGCGCCGTCTAAGGCTTCTTTCGTGCGATTGAGCGGATAGGCTGGCTCAAAGTTTGGCGCGATGCCATGCTCGCCGTCTGGCACGTTGGTGCGCAGCGTGTCCATTGCCATGCCATGCGATAAAAGCACGGTATGCGCGGCGCTTAGGCCCTGATACCAATCTTTCTTGCCGGGGGCGTGCAAGCCAATTTGGTGGCTCAGCAAGGCGGTACACCACGGTTCGTTGTGCGTGATCCAGTTTTTGACCTTATCGCCTAAGGCGCGCGTGGTCACGTCTGCCAGATCTACAAAATACTTGGCAACATCACGGTTTGGCCAGCCGCCCATGTCTTCTAGCGTTTGCGGTAATTCCCAGTGATACAGGGTAATAAACGGCACAATGTTCTTTTCTAACAGCGAATCTACAAGGCGACTGTAATAGTCCAACCCGGCTTGGTTGACTGTCTTCCCATCTGGCAAAATGCGCGACCAAGAGACAGAGAAGCGATACGCTTTCAGGCCGATTTCAGACATAATATCGACGTCTTCTTGGTAACGGTGATAGTGATCACAGGCGACGTTGCCCGTTTCACCATTCTTCGTGTTGCCCGGCGTTTGTGAGAACGTGTCCCAGTGCGAAGGGCCGCGGCCATCCACATTCCAAGCACCTTCAATTTGATAGGCTGACGTTGCCGCGCCCCAGAGGAAGTTATCAGGAAATTTTTTCATAGTTGTTCTAATGCGTAGGTTGTAATGCGTATTT
>JAHDBW010000376.1:0-1475 GCA_020630175.1 Anaerolineales bacterium | reverse complement strand
GGATGATAAACCGCGAGCTCACCTTGCGCATCTGTGTAAATAATGCCGCACTGCATCTTGCTGAGGTCGACATCTAATTGGCAGTAGTCATCACCTTTGGTCCAGCGCAGACTGATTTGGTTGATTTCACAGTCCAATACCAGCAGTTCACCGTCAAAAGCGGGATGCCGATTGCGGAAGTGCATCATGCGCCATAAGCGTTGCACCACTGGCCGTTGCATGGCTGCGTCAATTTCAGGCACCGTGTAGTTATGCCGATTGATGGCGCGCCCTTCGCCTTGTTCAGCTTGCGCTTGCGGATCGTTTTCACCGGCTAACGCGCCAACGTAATAGACCTGCGGCGCACCGGGCGCAAAGAATTGCAGCGCCCGCGAAATGATGTACTGGTCGTCATCGCGGCCAACGGCATCGTAATAGGTAATGTTGATTTGGTGCGCGTCAAAATCTGGATGCGCTTTGTGCTCACCCAAAATCCGATTCAGATTCGCCCCACGATCCATACAGACCTGCACCACGTGTTTGGCTTCATCAATCGTTAGCAAATCATCCATATCCGGTTGGACAGGAATGCCGTCATGCGTGTCTAGCGTGGTGTATTGGTTGCGCGGGCAGACTTTGAGATAGTCTTTCAGTTTTTCGCCGTTGCCAGTGTAGAGCGTGTGCAACACCATCGCAGGCAGTACGAAGTCATAGACGCGGCTGCCGTGGTCGGCAAGTGCAAACTGCGTTTCGTAGTGGGCATGCACTTCTGGCAACAGTTGCAGCCCCAGATCATTGGCAACTTTTGTGACCCATGCCACAAATTCGTAAATTTCTGGTTCTACCCAGAAGCAGCTCGTGCCCGGCTTCTTGGTGACGTAACCCACCGCATCTAAGCGGATGATGCTAACGCCATTGTCGGCAAGGTGCTTGAAAAAGTCTTTGAGCAGCTGCTGCGTGAGCGGGCTGTAAACGTCGAGGTCAATCTGTTCGGCCCAGTCTTTGACGCCAAATGAGGTCCAAATACGTTCCACTTCGCCGGTGGTTTCAATTTCAATATCTGAAAAAGGATGGTCTGGTTTACGCAGAAAAATCTTGCTGACGTCTTCTGCTGGCGCGATGCCATCTGGCCAGACCTTGTCTAGCGTAATGAACAGGTCGGCCCATTCACTGGCACGGCCATATTTTTGAAAATCTTTGAAGTAAACAGAGTGGCGCGAGATGTGATTGACCATCAGGTCAACCATCACATCAGTGTCGGCACCGATGGCTTTGACCGAGTCCCAATCACCAAATTCCGGCGCAACTTCAAAATAAGTCAGCGGCGAAAAGCCTCGATCGCCCGATGAGGGAAACAGCGGCAAAATATGCACGCCGCCCGCAAAGACTTTATCGAATTGCACCTTGAGCACACGCTGAAGCGCGTTCAGATCCCCACCCAGCGAGTCTGGGTAGGTGATAAGCATCACTTTATTTTTGAACATAGTGAAGAAGTA
>JAHDBW010000375.1 GCA_020630175.1 Anaerolineales bacterium | reverse complement strand
ATGGTAATCATGATGCCGTCATCTGCAGAGTAATCCACGTGGACCGTGCCACCGTCAACCGGGTTAGCCAAGAGGCTGTCAGACAGTTCGTCTTCCACGCGTTCTTGGATCACGCGGCGTAATGGACGGGCACCGTAGTCTGGATCGTAGCCCTCTTCACCGAGGTAGTTGATCGCGGCTTTGGTGGCTGCTAATTCCAAGTTGTATTCGCTGAGGCGGGCGGAGACTTTGCTCAGTTCCAATTCAACGATTTCAGTAATTTCTTCTTGCGTTAGCGGACGGAACACAATGGTTGCATCCACGCGGTTGATGAATTCAGGCTTGAACACTTTGCGCATGGCTTCGTTCAGCTTTTTCTTCATCTTGTCATAGTTGCTGTCCAGTTGGGCAGCGGTGTCTGTGGCAAGTTCAAAGCCGATGCTCGCTTGCTTCTTGATCACGCTGGCCCCAACGTTAGAGGTCATGACAATAATCGCGTTGCGGAAGTCTACTTTCTTGCCTTTGGCATCAGTCAAGTGGCCTTCTTCCATGATTTGCAGCAACATGTTGTGCGTTTCAGGGTGTGCTTTTTCGATTTCATCGAATACAACCACTGAGTATGGACGGCGGCGCAATGCTTCGGTCAATTGACCTGCTTCATCATAGCCCACGTAGCCCGGAGGCGCACCAACCAAACGGCTCATGCTGTGGCGTTCCATGAATTCAGACATGTCGATGTGGATCAGGTTATCTTCTGAGCCAAACAAGAATTCAGCCAAGGCTTTGGTCAATTCCGTTTTCCCAACCCCAGTTGGGCCAAGGAAAATAAATGAACCAACCGGTCGCTTTGGATCTTTCAATCCAGCGCGGGCGCGGCGCACGGCCTTAGAAATCGCTTGGACAGCTTCATGTTGCCCAACAATGCGGCGGTGCAGTTCAGCTTCCATGCGAAGGAGGCGGCCTGATTCAGTTTCGCTAATTTGCGTCACTGGCACACCGGTCCACATGGCAACAACTTCAGCAATATCTTCTGCGTTGACGCGTGGTGCGGTGGCTTTGCTCCAGTTGGTGCGCATCTCATTGAGCTTGCTTGCCAACTTGGTTTCTTCTTCGCGTAGTTCTTCAGCGTCTGAATAGCGCGCTTCTTCAACTGCACTGGCGTGCTTATCACGCGTAGAGCGCAGATCACGAATGGTTTCGCGCAGTTCGCCAGCGTTTGGATTTTTGTACATCCGCACGCGTGATGCTGATTCATCAATCAAGTCGATGGCTTTATCTGGCAGGAATCGATCTGGCACGTAACGCGTTGAGAGCGTTGCGGCTGCTTCAAGTGCTTCGTCGGTAATTGCCAATTTGTGATGATCTTCGTAGCGTGAGCGAATACCTTTCAGAATTTGAATGGTTTCATCAACGCTTGGTTCATCAACCGTAATCGGTTGGAAGCGACGTTCTAGCGCAGCATCAGCTTCGATGTTCTTGCGGTATTCATTGAAGGTGGTTGCACCCACAACTTGTAGCTCACCCCGGGCCAAGGCTGGCTTGAGGATATTCGCCGCATCAACTGAAGATCCAGCAGAACCAGCGCCGACGAGCATGTGAACTTCATCAATAAACAGGATTGCGCCTGATTCTTTGAGTTCATCAATTACGCGCTTGAGGCGTTCTTCAAACTGACCGCGATACATGGTGCCAGCCACCAAAGAGCCAACATCCAATTGCAACACGCGTTTGTCTAGCAATGGCTCTGGGCAGTCACCGGACACAATGCGTTGGGCAAGCCCTTCCACAATGGCGGTTTTACCAACGCCAGGCTCCCCAATGAGGGCGGGGTTGTTCTTGGTGCGGCGTGCCAAAATTTGGATCACGCGTTCAATTTCGTTCTGACGCCCAATCACTGGGTCAAGCTTGCCGTCTTCGGCCAGCGTGGTCAGGTCGGTTGCTAACTGATCGACCAAAGGTGATTTGGCGTTTGCAGTTTGCTTTTCTTTTTTCTCTGGCTTCTTGCGTTCGCGGCGCTGCGGCGTGTTGGACTTGCGTTGGCTTGGATTTTCTTGCAAAACGCGGCGCGTTTGACGGCGAATTTGTTCTGGAGAAATGCCAACCTTGCGGAGCACATCAACTGCAATGCCTTCATTTTGGCGCACTAGTCCAAGCAGCAAGTGCTCGGTGCCAATGTAATGATGGCTCATGCGGCGGGCCTCATCGACAGCAAGTTTTAGGACGTGCTTCGTGGCTGGCGCAAGTTCAATTTTTTCGTTGCTTGTGCGTGTGCTGTCTGCATTCAAGCGTTTGATAATGCTTTGCACACGGTCGTACCCCAAGCCTAGATCGCGCAATACGCGACCAGCAACCCCGCCTTCTTCACGGATCAACCCGAGTAAAAGGTGTTCCGTGCCAATATAAGCTTGGCTTAGTGCGGCGGCCTCTTCTTGGGCCATGCTCAGTACGCGACGTGCCCGTTGCGTAAAGCGTTGCATGTTTTCGTTCATGAATGTGTCTCCACAGTGTTGAGCTATAAATCAGCTCTTTCAAACACAGATTAGCTGTGTTTGTGAGGCAAGTTTACAAAGTAAGCTTACCTGGCTACCTACATACAAAATTAGAGGTAACTACCTGAATTTATTCTACCAAACCATCGCAATAGTAGGGCTTAGACATTCTCTAGGTGTCATTCTCAAATAACACGCAGTCTTCAGTCATACGTACTATCAAGAATATCACCTAATTATTAGTGAAACGATAGAGAGATGATTAAGGCAAAGATGGATTTTGGTTTCTAGACACCGTGTCTAAAAATCCGTGCATAGAGACACCGGCAGCCATTAGTGCTGAGCGCTTATAGCCCAGCGGGCTTTACACAATACATAGCGTCGCGGCTTCAGCCCGATGCGGCGACGGCTAAATTGATCCTATCTGTTTACTGTGTTATCCAAACACTCAGGTTAGCGTGATACGTATTAGACACCGCTAGCCCTGTGTGACTTAAAACAAAAACGAGCTCACTAGGAGCTCGTTTCTTTATATCGCACTTA
>JAHDBW010000374.1 GCA_020630175.1 Anaerolineales bacterium | reverse complement strand
ATAGTATAGCGCGGTCAGGTAAGGCACAGGGTCTATGCTGTGCAGTTTTGCGCGTAGCAGGGCTTATTTGTGCGCCACTTTTTATCGTTTCATCAAAAACTAGGCCCCGATTTGTATCAATTTCGCAAATCGTCATTTGTAATAATCTCCTTGGCATTTGCGAAGCATTTCTGCCTATATTCTTAAATTGCAATGTCATTACAGAAGCGTCTGAACTCGCAAGACTGACATTTGCGAAGCTGTGCCGTAGGCGGGGGCATTTGCTGGCGTGTCTCAGTCAGACGCATGTTTTTTAGCGCTGTGCTTAGCTCATTACGTAACCGCGTTGTGATGTTGACTGCGGTGGCCTTCCGTAACGGAATCAGGTAAATAAATGCACGCTGCACTTTTACGGCATGCATCTCTTCTAACATCATGGCATAAGCCGTTAGCTGTAATTTGAAATGCTTACCTACCTTGCGAGACAGTTTATAGTCGACCGGAATCCATTCCACCCTATTGGCCTGCTGTGTTTCAATTACTAAGTCCGCTTCACCGGTCAGGCCAAGTACATCTGACCGTAATGGCACGTTGAAATGGCGCGTACCGGCTGTTAAGCCATAGGTTTGCAAACTACGGCGTTTTTCACGTCCTTCTGCGGTTTTGCCTTCCGCAGTCCCAGCTTCCATTAGGTAGGTGGTTGGCCGAATGCGCGGCAAACAACGCTGATAATAAAAAACGCGCGGGCAATATGTCCATTGTTTCAAATCGATGGCTTGGTACATCATGCTTTTGCCTCGTTTTCAATATTAAGAATAGCCTTCCAGTCTGTTTCACAAATAGGAATCAGCTGCACGTTCCCAACTGATTTATCTAAAATAGCGCTAATTTTGAGATGCAGTTCACGCCGATATAGTGGCTTCAACTTGCCCAAAAACGCTGAGTATTGCACCCGATCTAGGCCATAGTCTAAGCAGGCATCCGCGATCTTGCCGCGTTTGCGGTCGTTTTCAATGTCGTAAATCACTAAGCAGTGCATGGCACGTTACCAACTCGCAACAAAAGGTGTATAAACGCCCCGCTCACCGCGTAAAAAGGTCGCAATGTGCCGCGCCTGCAATTGGATAATGGCCCGTAGCGGGTAGTGCTTGCCTTCAAATTTCGCAGGCGTGTCTAGGCGTTTGAAAAAGCGCTTTGCTAACGTCTGGCGCGTCTCCTTCGTAAGCATGCCGCGTTCGTCTTGGGCAATGTCGGTGCCTTTAGTTAGCATGGCAATCACAGTACGATCTACAGTCGCTTGGCGAAACTCTTCCACAACGTCTAACACTAAGCTTGGCTTACCGGGCCGGTCTACGTGCACAAACCCAGCAAACGGATCTAACCCGGCTAGCACCAACGCCCGTTCTACTTGCCCATACAAAATGCCATACCCATAATTCAACGCCATGTTAAACGGATCGCGTGCGCCACGGCCTTCGCGTCCTTTCCATTTGATGTCTTTGGGCACTACGGGCTGTAATGCCTGCCAATAGCAGCGTGACGCGTAACCTTCTGTCCCCATTAGCGTTGGCCGCAACGCATCGATTGTTTCATACCCTTTGGCTTGCAGCTCGGTCAATTTCAAACGCTGACTGTCTAATTCCGTAATGGCATATTGCAACTGCTTATACACCTCCGGCTGAGTCTGCTTCCGATATTTACCTAAATACTTCAGCAGTTGCGCCTGATTTTGCACCTTTCCAATTGCCAATGCTAACGCCAGTTGCACGCTGCGCTCATCGTGGTACGCCAACAGTTGCGACCGCCGCGTTTGAATAGTACCCGTTAGGCCCGCACTATATAAAGACGCATATGCGGTGCCAGT
The DNA here is from genome assembly GCA_020630175.1 of Anaerolineales bacterium. Classification (GTDB taxonomy): domain Bacteria; phylum Chloroflexota; class Anaerolineae; order Anaerolineales; family UBA6668; genus JAHDIM01. The sequence goes on along the minus strand of JAHDBW010000374.1, from coordinate 1,183 downwards.
GCCGCTTACAAAGTGAATCGGGATACCCCGCTCACTACATACGCGAATGGCCTCTGCACTAATACTCACCCCTTGGTTAGCAACGGTCACAGTTTCTAGATGTAATAGCGGTGCTTGTTCTAGCAGCTTGCCTTTCTTGGTAACTTTTAAGCGCTCTGAATATTTACCAATGTGTGTGCCGTAGCCATCTACAACTAAGTGCTCAATAATCGGCATGCTTATTTCTCCAACTTGACTTGGTACACACCATTGCCTTTAACCACATCTTTGCCAACTTGAAACGCCTCACCCCAGACTAGCCACGGCAGCAGCTTGTCCCAGTCATAGCTTTGGTACAACGCTTGCCCAACAAACCCGCTGATATACGTCTTGCGCCGCGTGCGGCTGGAATGGCTCGTCACCTCTTGCCAGTGTCCGTCCCACTCTAAAATGCGTACTCTGTCTGCATATTGACGCAACTCCGCAATTGAAACGGCCACTTTTGTGTCACCCCACTGCGCGTGCACGCCTTCAATACGGTCTAGCAAGCGCCCAGCCAGCACCCCAAAGTCTGGTAATTTCGCCAGCTTTCCCGCTACTGTTAGCCGCGTTGGCGTTAGAAAAGACACCCGCATAAGTGTGCTTTTAGTGGTTTGCAATGTTGCCAACCACTGCTCCGTCACTTGCATACTGTCTGCAAAAACCGTCATGTTGGTTGGGGAATGCACAACTGTATCGTTAGGGGCCAAGACCAGTTCTCTTTCTGCGGTAAACGGATTATCTGCTGTGATGCTGTCTAACCGAAACTGCCCGCGTTGTGGCCCCAGCCCCTGCTGCCCAACTTCATGAAATGCCGTTACAAAGTAAGGCAGGAAGTCAATTCCACTTCCATATAAGCGGATGCCCACGGCAAACGGCGTGCCGGGCGGCAACACCTTTTGTTGCATATTCAGCGGCGGCACAATGGCATACGCGCGGTATTTGCCGCCCGCAGACTCTTGGGCCAAAATGCGGCAAGCTGGGCATGTTTCCACATGGCTAGCAGATGGCGTTTCTGTTCTGGCTACTGTTGCGCACGTCATGCGCAACATGCTTTGCCCCAGCGCCCCCCGCAGCCAGTTCCCAGCCTGCCAACCGCCAAGCGCCAAGTCTGTTGTGGCGGAACAATGAAAGGTCAGTTGTAAGATTTCCATTTAGGGGGACT
>JAHDBW010000373.1 GCA_020630175.1 Anaerolineales bacterium | reverse complement strand
CTCACTGGCTTTCTGCATTTTCAACCGAATAAAGTAATCAATCGGGGCATAGCCCATTTGCTTTTGGAATTGCATTGCAAAGTGCGTGGTAGATAAATTCGCCTGCGCGGCAAGCTGGGCTAGGCTAATCTTTTGCCCCAAGTTTGCCAACATGAACTGCACCGATTGCTCCGCATCTAGCTGGTGTTGAAAATTCGGGCGCGTGGTTTGCCCTAACCTTACTTGTGCCAATATCTGGCGCACCACGGCAGCACCGTTGACCAAGTAATTTTCACCATACCCCAATTGGCAAAACGCCAGCAAATCTCGAAACAACCGTTCAATTTGCAAACTTTTCCCCACGGTCAGCACTGGCGTTTCAGCCGTGATATTTAGCCATTGCAACAGCGCTGGCGCATCCAGCCCGTTGAAATAAACCCAATAGCCGCCCCACGGATCTTTGGGCATGGGGCCATAGGCATGCGGCTCATTTTGCAAGACAAACAACACCTGCCCAGGGTGGATTGTCCATCTTTTTCCAGCCGACTCAAACCAACCTTTTCCCGTGTTGCAATAGATCATGCTGTGCGCATCCATTACGCCTTTGTCACGGGAGTATGTTTTTTTATTTCCAGTCGTCTCGTTGCCGGTCCGGCAAATATAGAGCCGACTAAGCAAGGGATGTTGTTTCTGCTGGGCAATGACGCCCTCTGGCAAATCGTAGCGCTGTTTCTCTCTACTCACGAAGATAGTCCATGTTTTGAAAATTATTATCCATTCTACTGTGATGCGAGTCTCTTTACAATCAGTTCAAGTTTGTATTTAGTTACCACGCTAGACACACCTAAGGACAAAACATGACTGTATCTACACAACTCCCAGCGATTGGCATTGTGCAGCGCACGCGCAAGTCGCCGTTTTTTGATGCCACCCAGCAAGCGGGCGTACAGGGCTTTACCGTGTACAACCATATGCTGATGCCAATTTTTTACGACTCGCCAGAAGCCGACTATTGGCATCTGATGAACAATGTCTCAATGTGGGATGTTGCCGCCGAACGCCAAGTTGAAATCACCGGCCCCGATGCTTTCAAGCTTGTCCAACTGCTGACCCCTAGAAATCTCTCTAAGTGCAAAATTGGGCAATGCAAGTATGTCCCACTGGTTGACCAACACGGCGGTATTCTGAATGATCCCGTGTTACTACGCCTTGGCGAAAATCACTTTTGGCTGTCACTTGCCGACTCAGATGGTTTGTTATGGGCCAAAGGCGTGGCGCTGGGTTACGGTTTGGATGTCAACATTTGTGAACCAGACGTTTCGCCACTGGCCGTGCAAGGGCCAAAAGCGGAGCAAGTGGTGGCCGATTTGCTTGGCGATTGGGTCAAAGATATCCGCTTTTTCTGGTTCAAAGAGGCCATGCTAGGCGACATCCCTCTGATTGTGGCGCGCTCTGGTTGGAGCAAGCAAGGCGGTTTTGAACTGTACTTGCGTGACAGCCAATACGGCGCACAGCTTTGGGACTTAGTTGCCGCCGCAGGTAAGCCTTATGGCATCGCACCGGGCACGCCATCCACCATTGAACGCGTAGAAAGCGGCCTGCTGTCTTACGGCAACGACATGACCATTGAAAACAATCCGTATGAAGTTGGTCTCGGCAAATTTTGTGACCTGGAACAACCCGTAGACTTCATCGGCAAAGCAGCCTTGAAACGCATCAAAGCGGAAGGCGTTACGCAAAAGCTAGTTGGCATTGAATTAGCAGGCGACCCAATTAGCGGAAACGCCCACTACTGGCCGATTTATAAAGATGGCACACAAATCGGCAAAGTCACCAGCAGCGCCTACTCACCCAGACTCAAAAAGAATTTAGGCATCGCAATGCTCGCGATTGACCACACAACCATCGGCACTACGCTCGATGTTGAAACCCCTAACGGCACGCGCAGTGCAACCGTTAGCAACACTCCCAAGCTCTAAAGGAGCGTCACATGACTGAAACTCTCTACCCTATCGGCACCCTGCCCCCACTCGGTGAAGTGCCAGAAAAAATGCACGCCCAAGTGATTCGGCAAGACCGCTTTGGCGATCCGCTGACGGCCTTCCAAATGGAAGTTGTGGACGTGCCAGAACTTGGTCCAGACGATGTGCTCATTGCGACCATGGCCGCTGGCATCAACTACAACAACGTTTGGGCGGCGCGTGGCATCCCAATTGATGTGATCAAAACCCGCCAAAAGCAAGGCGAACCGTTTGACTTCCACATTGGCGGTAGCGATGTCTCTGGTATTGTGTACGCGGTTGGTAGCAACGTGCGTAAAGTTGCCATTGGCGATCATGTGGTTACCCACCCTGGTTACTGGGATTCAGAAGATCCATGGATCAAGCGTGGCAAAGATCCAATGATTGCGCCTTCGGCCTACATTTGGGGCTACAACACCAACTTTGGCTCCTTTGGGCAATTCTGCCGCGTGCAAGCACACCAAGTGATGCCAAAAGCAGAGCACCTGTCTTGGGAAGAAGCGGCCGCACCAAGCCTAGTCGGCACCACTGCCTACCGCATGCTGTATGGGTGGCCGGGGCATGAGCTCAAAAAAGATGACGTCGTGCTGGTGTGGGGTGGCTCTGGCGGCCTCGGCACGCAAGCTATCCAACTGTGTAAAGACGCTGGCGCCCGCGCTATTGCAGTGGTGTCTAGCACAGAACGCGGTGAATACTGCGTACAGCAAGGCGCAGTCGGCTACATCAATCGCAAAGATTTCTCACACTGGGGACCATCGCCCCACTGGGAAGACATCGCTGGTCAAAAAGAATGGACGAAAGGCGCGCGCGCGTTTGGGAAAGCTATTTGGGACGTACTAGGCGAAAAACGCAACCCAGACTTGGTCTTTGAACATCCCGGTGAAGCCACTATCCCGACCAGCACATTTGTGTGTGAAACGGGTGGCATGGTGGTGATTTGTGCTGGTACAACCGGCTACTCAGCCAACGTTGACTTGCGCTACCACTGGGTGCGCCAAAAACGTCTGCAAGGCTCGCACGGCACCAA
>JAHDBW010000372.1 GCA_020630175.1 Anaerolineales bacterium | reverse complement strand
GCATCAAACGCGGAGTCTGCGCTTAGCTTGCCAGTGAGCATGCCAGACGCCAACGGTACGCGCGCCAGAATGCCAATATTCTTGGCTTTGGCTTGCGCAAAGAATAGATCTGCCGGACGGTGCCGGAACATGTTGAAAATAATCTGCACGGTTTTGACGTTTGGATATTCAATCGCTTTGAGCGCTTCTTCAACTTTCTCTACGCTGACACCGTAGTGTTGAATTTTGCCAGCTTGCACCAAGTCATCCATCACGCCAAAGACCTCTGGTCGATAAAAGACTTCGGTGGGCGGGCAGTGCAGTTGGACTAAGTCTAGGCAGTCTGTGTCTAAGTTACGCAAATTGCGTTCGACAAACGCCGTCAGGTTTTCCCGGTTGTAGCCAGCAGTCACATGTGGATTTAAGCGCCGTCCGATCTTAGTAGCGATATAAATCTGCCCTGGATGGTCTTTCCGAAGCTGCGCTAGCAGCCGTTCGCTACGGCCATCGCCATACACGTCGGCGGTATCAAAGAAATTGACGCCCATCTCAACCGCTTTGTGCAGCGCGGCAAGCGACTCGGCATCTTTGACTGGCCCCCATGTGCCACCAATTGCCCAAGCCCCAAAGCTTGATTCTGAAACGTCCCAACCCGTTCTTCCTAACGTTCGATAATTCATAAAGTTCCTTTTCCAGTCTAGCGCTATGCTTAGGAGTGCTGTTGCGCAATATGATCTGTGAATATTACCTGATCTTCACAAACTTCTGTCAACTTTTGACGTCTATTCACCCAACTGCTATTCTCATTTTATGACGACTATTCCTGCCTTGCTCATTGCTGCGCCCTTCAGTGGCAGCGGTAAAACCACGCTAACAACCGGACTGATTCGTGCGTTGCGGTTGCAAGGCTATGGCGTTGCGCCGTTCAAGGTGGGGCCCGATTATATTGATCCCAGCTACCATGCAATGGCAGCCGGACGCCCGTGCTTGAACTTAGATAGCTGGATGCTAGGCGAAGACGGCGTCAAGGCAACATTCGCCGCCAACATCGACGACCGCACAGACATCGCCATTATTGAAGGCGTCATGGGTCTGTTTGATGGCGCAACTGGAGAAGGCATCACCGGCAGCTCGGCGCACATTGCCTTACTGTTACAAATCCCCGTGATTTTAGTGATTGATGCACGTGGTATGGCACATAGCGCAGCGGCGATGGTCAAAGGCTATAAAGACTTTATCCCTGAGCTGAATTTAGCCGGTGTTATTCTGAACCGCGTCGGCAGTGCTAGACACGCCAGCATTTGCCAACAATCGATTGAAGAAATGACGGGCGTGCCAGTGGTCGGCTATATGCGCCGTGACGCTGCGTTACAAATTCCAGAACGCCACCTAGGTCTGGTGCCAACCAGTGAAGACGGCCAATGGGAATCATTTATTGAATCCACCGCGCAACGTGCCGCCGAAACCATTAATTTAGATCAATTACGCACCCTAGCTGACCAAAGCCACTGGACCCAACCATCCCACCAACCATCCCACCAACCAACAACTAAACCCACCACCAAAACAATCGCCATCGCAAAAGATGCCGCCTTCTCGTTTACCTATGCGGCTAATGAAACGGCTCTGACCGAGGCCGGCGCAACGCTCATCCCATTTAGTCCATTAGACAATGAGCCCATTCCAGCGCAGGCCGATATTGTGTTATTGAGCGGTGGCTTCCCTGAACTCTACGCGCGAAAGCTCAGCAAATGCAGCGCTTTTTTTGACTCGCTGCGTGCTTTTCGAGGCTTTGTTTATGCTGAATGTGGCGGGCTGATGGTGCTAACGCAGGGCATTATTGATCAGCAAGATCAATATTGGCCAATGGCCGGGTTAGTGTCTGGCATGGTGCGTATGACGGACAAAGTGACGCTTGGGTATCGTGAAGTGACCGCCTTACATGACAGCCCACTGTTTGAAAAAGGCGATACGATTCGCGGGCATGAGTTCCATTACTCAAAATGGATGCAACGGCCGGATAGCTTGCCACATGCCTATGAAGTGCAGCCAAGGAGCGGCTTAGCAGGCTGGCAGGCTGGCGTACAACGCAACAATATTTTTGCGTCTTATATTCACTTGAATTTTTATGCGCGGCCTGCGCTAATAGAACGATTACTCTCGTCTTGACGCTAATCGCCAAGAGCTACACTGCCTAAGCGCTTAGCTTACGCACGCGCCGAACAGCACGCCGCACACCTAACGTAATAAGCCCCGGAACGCCCATCAGCAGGGTTATTTTGATCAAGGGGCCGATAAAACGAATTATCCCGCTTAGCTGATCTAACGCTTCCCCGCCTTCTGCACTAGCGCCAGCCCGCATCCCTTCTGCCCATGCACTGCCATCAAGGGGTGCGATAGCAAGTATGACAATTGCAGACGCAATCGTAATCAGTACAATCGGCCAAATCATTTCTTTTAGCGTTGGCATCGTTAGTCTCCTGCTTGCGCTTGCGTGCCAGACCGTCGCAAGACATATTTTTTGAAATTGAATACAATCCACTTCCAATGCATGGCTAAGTGAACGCCAAGCACAATCATCAGTAAATTAGCGCTGATATCATGCAATGCTGACCAGAATGGATCGATAACCATGTGAATACCGAGCGCGGGCAACGCTGCTTCAGAAATAACTACACCGGTAAACATCGCAACAACAAACAAGAAAAACAATAACCAGTCCAAGACATAATTGAAACGTGTTTCGCCTGGCAACTTCTTGAGAATGCGCTGCGTAATGCTAACAATCCACTTCCAGTCCAGAATTAAGTGCAGAAAGAATGGAATGATGATCAAGAAACTCGCCCATTCATGAATCGGAATCCCGGTAGCCTGTGGCGCTAGCACTAGCACCATACCAATGAAGAATGCGAGATCAATCCACACGCGAACCTGCGTATTGCTCATTCTTTTCTTTTTGGGTTTATGTAAAACATCTTGCTCAGTCATATGAACTCCTAGGGTGTGGCTCAAGTGCGATACCTAGATCATATGCAACACATGTCAAGATAATGTAAAGATC
>JAHDBW010000061.1 GCA_020630175.1 Anaerolineales bacterium | reverse complement strand
GTGCGTGAATTGTTGACATATTCATTGAACATTGCTGAAAACTGCGCAAATTCTCGGCGATAGTCAAAGTTTTCATGCAGTGCGAACAATTCTTCTTGCTTGTTCCAATCAATGAGCGACTCGGCTTCTTTAGCCAACACTTGCGGGTTGTTTTTGTAAAACGCACTTTGGTAAGCCGCGACAATAAATTCTTCCTTGAAAAACTCCAGCACAGCTTTCGGTTTGGTGACGCCGTAGTCAATCAGCGCAAACCGATAGATCGCATAGAAATCCGTCGGGTCTGGCTGTGGGTCAAGCCCTAAGCTGCGTTTGATGTTGACCACCGTCTCACGATACGACAGTTTCCCAGCCATAAATGCAACCGAATCTTCCAAAATTTTGCCGATGGTGGCGTCGAGTAATTTTCCACCGAGTGTTTCAAGAATTGTCATCAATCGTTTTAAGGGTAGCCCTTTAGGGCTTGATCACCGCAACTAGCCTGTGCGCTTTAGCCTCAGGCGAACGCTGAAATTTAGCAGAAGCTTTATAGTAGGATCTTAGTCTACTTTTGGCTACAAGTATTGTGGATTAGTCTTTATAATTCCGCAAGGTAATTTTCAACAAGTGTGTGCCAAACACAACACGGGCTTTGGCAAGCCAAAGCGCTACGACTAAATCTGTTTACCATGCATAGTGCCTTGGCTTGCCAAGGCCTGAAACAATCATGTCCACTCCCGCAGACCACGAACAACGCGAGTTTATTGAAGACGCGCCAGATGATGGGCTATTCACGCGTGTAAAGCGGGGATATGTCGAAGAAGAATGGCCACCGCTCGTCAAGGCGGAGCGCGCGCCGCTCTTGATTGGCAGCATGGTGGTTTATCTGTTGCCTGCGGTTGTGGCAGCGGAGATATTTTTAGACTTTATGGTGGCGCTACTGGCCACGACCGCTTACGTTGCCGTCATCATTGGTGCTATTCTAGGGTTGACCAAACTCTCACGGCGGTTTGTGACCGCGTTTGCCGTCTTTGGCTTCAGCTTCACGTGGTCTTATTTGATTGTCGTCGCGTTTTTCATGACGCAACTCAATACCACGCGCTTGGGAATCGCGTTTTCAGCGCTGACGATTGCTGTGTTGGTGCTGATGCTGTATTTGTCAGCGGTAGAAGTGCTGCGGGCAATTCGAAGACGCTGAGTATTTGCTTGTGCTGAATTGAAGCGTATCTATTATGAGTCTAACGCCTGTTCTCAACACCTATCTTCATGACATCATTCCTTTTGAACGGCGCCGACAAGTGAGCGTGTTGTGACGGCGACTGCAACCCTCAACCTCACGCCAAATAAACGCTTAGGCACACTTGACCCTAAGGCGTCTTATGTCACGCATTGGGGGCGCTATGGCCCAAAGACCGCTCAAAAGAACGAATTTACATGGGAAGAGTGGTATTTGGTCTTGAACGGGCAGACTGTCATGCTGCAACTGCTGTTGGGCGCTGGTGGGCAAGAAACGCTCGTTTTGTATGAGCGCCAAGTTGAAATTGAATTTTCAGACCTGGGTCTACCAATACCGACGAATTTCATCAGTGGTGCTGCCGCATTGCTTGGGCAAGCGCGGCGTGACAAACAGTCGGCAAGACTCGCAGATAACGTCAGCATGGGAATGTGGCGCACGGCTGAACACGTTTACTTTATGCGTGATGGCCGCGTGTATGAAGGAAAAGCATATTCTATCTATGCGCTACGCGAGTTATTCCAACATTCCAAGTTGCGGGTTGGGCCGTGTAACTATGTTGCGCCGCAGACATTTGATGTCTCTATCCAAACGCATAGGGACTTGCTAACGCACCTCAAGCTTTTCTCAAATTACGGTGCTCGAGTTAATCTCGCTGATGTCACAACGCAGGTGGAATTTTTGGACGTACTGCCAAAAGTTCGCCTGCCTAGGCCAACTGACAGCCAACCGCTATTGAACCGTTACATTGCGCCTGAGCCAGAGAAAAAGCCTGAAAAAGTTATTGTCTCAACTGAGTCGGATTCAAATTCAGACACCTCTATTTACATTTTTTATTGTTTATTTGTATTTGAATGCTTTGCACCGTTGTTAGCTGTGGCTTTTGGGCTTCCATATGAACTTGCTTTATATAGTGGGCTGTTCATTTGTGCGATATTAGGCTGGAAATATGCAAAAGCATCCGATGTGCCAGTTGCGCTGGTAATACCGGCTGCATTAAGTGGATATGTAACGTATTTGTCGTATCTTTATCGTAATGCTAACGGTGACTGGTGGGCTTCAACGGTATCTGGCATATTTTTTGGTGTATTAGCTGCTTATCTCGTTATGAGCATTTCAGCTGTATATTTTGCACTTTCTCTACCTGACGCAAAAGAGGACCGTCGAACAGTAGCGATAATTGCCTTGGCTGTCGCAATTTTTACATTAATCTTTAGCTTCCTTTTGACAGTGATAGGGCTGTAATATCAATTATTCTTTCGCTTTCGCAGCGCTAAAATCCCTCTATGAACATCACAATTCTTGGAACAGGCCAAGTTGGCGCGACGCTGGGCAAGGCCCTAGCGGCCGTTGATCATGCCATTATGTACGGCTCACGCACGCCTCAGGCGGCGCGGGTGCAAACGTTGTTGGCAGACACGCATCCAACAGCGCAGGCCGCTGGCCTGCAAACGGCAATCGATTGGGCAGACTTAGTCATCATCGCATTAGCAGCGGACGCCGCACTGACGGTTGTGCCGACGCTAAATTTGGCGGGCAAAGTGGTGATCGATGCCACCAACAACATCGGTTGGGAAAACGGCCCCGTGATGGGCGTGGACACGTCGATGGGGGAACTGCTGTCTGCAAGTCAGCCGGATGCGTGGTGGGTGAAGTGTTTCAACACGTTTGGCATCGAACACGTGTCTGATCCGCAGTTTAGCGGGGCGAAGGCGGATATGTTGCTGTGTGGCGATAGCGCCGAGGCAAAGGTGGCCGCTAGTAATTTGTGTCGGCAGTTGGGCTTTAACCCAATCCATGTGGGTGGCATGCGCTATGCGCGGCAGCTAGAGCACCTTTGCGTGTTGTGGATTCAGTTAGCCACGCAAGGCGGGCTAGGGCGTGACTTTGCGTTTAAGCTGGTGGGCAAGTAGCGGCGTTTATATTGCGCTGGCGCCAAAGGGTGTTCTCAGCAGACTGAGGTTTCTCTCAGAACTTATAGAAAGTGTAGCTTAACGAAAAACGCCTGTAAACACAGGCGTTTTTTGTTTTCTTAAAGGATTTAGCTACCAATCCAACCTTCGGTGAGTTGCCAGAGCTGCTCTTGTTTGGCTTCGTCTAGCATCTCAGACTTTGGTTTACGGGCTTTGCTATCGTCAAAATATTGGCCGGTAACGCCAGCCACCTCTGGTGAACTAGCAAGGTATACGCTGGTTTCGGCACCGTTCTTGGGGGATGTGCCAATAATTGCAAAGACTAGTTTGAAGAGTTTGCCAGCTAGCCAGCCATTGTCTGATTGGCCGATGTTGGTATTCACCACCCCCGGATGTAAAGAATTGCTGGTGACGCCCGTGCCAGCCAAGCGCCGTGCTAGCGCATTGCTAAATAAAACGTTGAAGGCTTTGCTTTGCCCATAGGCGGGCATGGTTGAATATTTTTTCTCAAATTGTGGATCATCCCAATTCACGCCTTGCGTGTGCGCAGCGGAAGACACATGCACAACCCGAGTTCCCCAATCAGGATTAGCAGCGGCGGTTTCTTTTAATAACGCGAGCAGGGCGTTGGTCAAAACAAACGGCGCGATGTGATTGACCGCCAGCGTTAGTTCGATTCCGTCAGCGCTTTCACGGCGTCCCCGAAATGCCGCGCCCGCATTATTCACCAACACGTCTAAACGCTTGTGCCGCGCTAGGTACAACTCTGCCGCCGTGCGCACGGCTTCAATGCTGCTGAAATCGGCCACGATGTAATCAATTTGATTATTACCCGTTTCGGTTTGAATGCGTTGTTGGGTATCTTTTAGCTTTTGCGCGCTGCGGCTAATCAGCGTAATACCCGCCCCAAGTTGCGCTAGTCCAAATGCGGTTTGTTCGCCAATACCGCTGGTTGCGCCGGTTACAATAATTTGTTTTCCTGTTAGCGTAGTCATACTAAAAGTATAGCGCCCCAACTGAAATAATGGCGCAGAATCTGGACAAAATAGTATTCCCATGACAATACGCAAAATGCTAAACTGTAGATGTCGGGTTTTAGTATATATGTCAGGTTTTAGGTGTGATCATAAGATGGTGATAAATTTTTTCAAAATGAGAAACACATGCAGCAAATAGAACATTGGCAATCACGGGCGTTGTACCGTATTCTGCAAAGTTGGAATATTGCGTGTGTGGTTCTATTGGTGATCAGTGCCGTTGTTGGATACGCCACGCTTTTAACAACATCGGTATTGCTACTCCTCATTGCCACGTGTACTACTGGCTTATGGCTACTGACTCAAGGGAATCGCAGCGCCGCTGTTTATGTAGTGGCGCTGGCATTTTATATTGGGCTAACAGCGCTCTTGCTGGTGCGGGGCGGAATCGAAATTCCAGCGGCAATGTTTGTGGTGGTGCCGATTATGTTATTTGCCCTGATGGGCATGCCGCGTGAAGCGCGCTTTGCTGCCATTACCAGTGCGCTGATTTATGCCATTGTGTTTGGCTTGTGGCTTGCCGGGTATGTGGCGCGTCCGGCCGAGACATTTCTGCCAGGCGTCTGGTTTGTGGTGTTGCTGATGTTCCTCGCAATCGTAGCGGCGTTGATGATTTACTCTGCAAGTGCGGTCCAAAAGAATGAACGCACCATTCAACTTCAGCTTAAGAAACTTGCCCAACAGCGCGACAATCTCAACACGCAATTAAAAACTATCCAAAAGAATGAACAGCGCTTCCGCTTTGTTTTGGACAATGCCGCAGATGCGGTGTACATCACCAATGCGGTTGGCAAGATCATTGATGCCAATGAGCAGGCTTGTAAGGCTTTGAAATATACCTACGCTGAGCTGACCCGGCTCCATGCTAGACATATTTCTGCCGATCCAGATATCAGCAAATTCTTAGATGATCTACAGGTCAATGCTGTTACGTCGGTTTCGCGCCGTACCAACCATCGCCGAAAAGATGGCGAGGTGTTTCCGGTTGACTCTAGCGTGGCGGTTGCAGAGATTGATGGCGAGACGGTTTTCATTACGGTGTCGCGTGATATTTCTGATCGGATAGAAACGGAGCGCATGCTGAACCAAGCGCAACGGATGCAAAGCCTTGGCGTGCTGGCAGGTGGGGTTGCCCATGATTTTAATAACTTACTCGTGGCGATGTTGGGGCAGTCTTCACTGGCGCTGCGTATGTTGCCTGCTGAAGCAAACGCCCGCCGTCCGATTGAAAAGACGATTAATGCCGCAGAGAAAGCGGCTGCGCTAACGCGCCAAATGTTAGCCTTTTCTGGACGTGGCCATTTCCAAATGGAGCAGTTAGATCTGAATCGGCTCGTGGCTGAAAACGATGCGCTGCTGCGAGTCTCGCTACCAACGGGCGTTACCTTGCAAACAACCTTCGGCTCTGATGTGCCTGCAATTGTTGGTGATGCGAGCCAAATACAACAAGTGATTATGAATTTGATTATCAACGCTGGGGAAGCTGTTGATCCGCAAAATGGACTAATCCGCGTTAATACGCAGTCTCAAGACTTGTCCAGTGATGATCTTAAATATCAGCCGTTTACTTCAGCGCCGCTCAAGCCTGGTAAGTATGCAGTGCTTGAAGTGTCAGACAATGGCGTGGGCATGACGTCGGAAACACAGCAGAAGATTTTCGATCCATTTTTCACCACGAAAAAAACCGGACATGGCCTCGGCCTTGCCGCGTTGCTTGGTATTATTCGCGGCCACAAAGGCGGCTTAATTGTTTACAGTGAACTGGGAAAGGGCACTAATTTCAAGGTTGTGTTCCCCGCAGAAACATTAGCAGTTATTGCAAACGACACTACCCAAACACCGTTAGATACTGGGCAACTTTTGGGAACAGGCACCGTCTTGATTATTGATGATGATCCGCTTTCTTGCGAGACTGCAACCGATATTCTAAGCGAAACTGGATATCAGATTTTATCTGCAAATGATGGGGTCAGCGGTATTGAACAGTGTATGCAGCAGTTAGATGAAATTGGCCTAATTATGCTCGACCTCAATCTGCCAGACCTCAAGGCGAATGAGGTGTTAGATAAAATCAGACGGCTTTCAGAGACAGTTCCGGTGGTGTTGGTTTCTGGCTACAGTTATGTAGATGTGCTGCCGCTGATGTTAGGGCGGTCTTATATTGCCTTTTTGCAAAAACCATACACCACGCTTGAACTGCAAAGCGTGGTAAAACAATACATTGTCTAGCGGCTGCGGCAAATTTATTCGCCCGTTTAGTGCTCCTGCTTGCCTAGCGTAAGCTTATCCCCAATTCCTGAAAGTTATCCACAGCGGTATAAATTCGGAAAAATGAAGAAATTTTAACGGATTCGACTCAAAAGCCGAGTCGAATCTGGCTTTAAACCCTCATTTTTAGCCGTATTTTCAGAATTAGCCCTAACACGAGTCGTTCTTCGAGATCAGTTGTCAACATAGCGTGTGGTGTTATAAAAACGCTGTGGATAGCGTATTTGAGGTCGATTTTTGCGTATAGGGGTAAAGATTTTGTGTTTTGACAACTTAATCCACAGGCTAGCTAGGGTCTACCGTGACAGTCTGTGGATGGCGTTGCCCACCTATTTTCTTAGAAAAGAGAATCGCGCTTACTTTATGTCAATTTGTGGGCGCAGCCTAAGCGAGGCATGGCGTACAATTGCTGTCAACGTTTAGACCATATATGCGCACCGCGCTGGACAACACAATGAAATCTGTCAATTGGTATTACATCTTGCTGATGATTATTCCGGGCACGCTCTGGGGTGTTTCGTTTCTTGCGAATGAACTCATCTTGCCAACCGTGCCGCCAATGACAATTGCGATGGTGCGCAATATATTAACCACGTTATTGTTGGTGGTTGTGTTGTGGTGGTATGGCGGCACATTACCTACATTTGGTGCAGCTTGGTGGCCCTTTGTGGTGGTTGGCGCATTTGATAACGCAGTGCCATTTATGCTTTCAGTGTGGGCGCAACAATACGTAGACAGCGGCTTGGCAACTATCTTTGTGGCAACCACGCCATTCTTTACGTTGTTTCTAGCGCAAATTTTTATTGGTGATGAAACGATCACGGCCAATAAAGTGGCAGGTGTAGGGCTGGGCATGTTGGGGATTTTAGTGCTGATTGGCCCGGCGGCGCTGGGCCAGTTGGGCAGCCATTTCCCTAGCCAACTGGCGTTGCTCATGGCCAGCGTATGTTATGCCATTGCAACTGTGTTTTCTAGAAAATTTATTAGAGCTGACCAAAATGAGCACACGGTGCTGGAATGGCTAACGGGGCAATTTATTGTTGCGTCTGTAATTTCAAGTGCGGTGGCGCTTTCTACAGAGAACGTGTTGGCTGTGCGGCCTGATCAAAACGCAATTTTAGGGTTGCTCTTTGCGGCCTGGGTTGTGGGGATCTTTGCATTCCTCTGTTATTACAAGCTCAACTCGTTGGCGGGGCCAACCTACGCCTCATTTGTTACGTACTTGATCCCGATCAATGGGGTGATTTGGGGCGCGCTCATTCTCAATGAAGCGGTAACAGCATCGGCAATTGCGGCGTTAGTGCTTATTTTGTTGGGGGTGGCCGTGATCAATAACTTAGTGCGATTCCCCAATTGGCAACAGTAGGCTAAATTTTGTACCTTTGCCAAGGGTGCTAGCGACCGTGAGTGCGCCTTTGTGGCTACGCACCATACCCAAGACGGCGGCTAACCCAAGGCCGTGGCCAGTTTCTTTGGTTGAAAAGAACGGGTCAAAAATCTGCTCAATGGTCTGCGCATCCATTCCGATGCCGTTATCTTCAACGGTTACCTCTATGTGCGGGGCTTCTTCCAATTCAAAATAGCTAAATGCGTCTAAGTCTTGGGTGACGGTCAGGTATTTTGTGCTCATAATAATGCGTCCCGCCGCAGTTTTATCGATGGCTTCAGACGCGTTGATGATCAGGTTGATCATAATTTGCTGTAGCTGATTGCGATCAAAACAGATTCTTGGCAGGTCTGGGGCTAAATTTGTTTGAAATGTAACGTGGCTACCCGTTGAAACGTTGAGCAACTCGATATTATCAGCAATAAATGTATTGATATTGATCAACTCTGGCTCTGTAATATCGGCACCAGAGTAAGAAAGCAACTGTTTGGTAAGCCCTTTTGCGCGATTGGCCGCATCGACAGCTTTGCCAATTGCCTTGTGGGCTTTGTGGGTTGGCTCTAAATGTCGCTTGGCAAGAGACGTTTGCGCCAACATTGCCACCAGTAAATTGTTGAAATCATGCGCAATGCCACCAGCCATGATGCCTAAACTATTCATTTTTACGGCTTGTTGCTGCACTTTCTCCGCTTCAAGGCGGTCGCTAATATCACGCGCCACGGCCACAATCACTTTTTGACCCCCCATCTTGAACATGGTTAGGCGTGTTTCTACCGGGAACGGATCAGCGTTGAGTGGTTTGTGATTGCCATATGCCGTAATGGTATTGTCGATTCCGGCTTCATGCAACTGCCGAATAACTTGTTCTGTGTTCCAATCGGTACAAACTTGCGTGCCATGAATGCCAACCATATTGCCGTTAGCATAGCCCAGCGTGCGTTCCGCTTCTTCATTAGAGCTAAGCACCACGCCGTTAGTATCGATAAGGAATACACCATCACCAACGCTATTCATCAATTTTATAAATTGGGCTTCGCTATCTTGGAGGGCGGTATTTTGCGTAATTAGCGTTTCATTCTTTTGCCGCAACGATGCTGCCGTGACATCTAGTTGGGCTGTTGTCTGTTGGATGCTGCGCGACTGCCGCGCCGTAATCAACCCGGTGAAAAAGATGGTGATGATATCAAGCATCAACAGGACTTCCTCGCTGGCGCCCATGTTTGTAGAGACAACTGTTTGGTAAGGGTGTAGCACTAAACCATCGAATAGATAAATGAGGAGTGAGGCACCGGTGATGAGACTAGTTCCCCGTGATGAAATAAAAACGCCAGATAGCACAATACTCACCACCATCAACCCAATTAAAGCGTGCCGCGCTGGGATTGTGCCAAACAAAATGAACACAACCTGAATGCCCCAAATGCTATACGTGATGATGGCTAACGCGAGCTGTTGCCGATTGAATTTGCTTAATGCATAGCATGCGCCCCCAATAAGCAGGCAGCCTATTAAGACGGTATAGGACAGTTGTTGATGGTAAGGCGGCCGAATGATGAAGTACGTTAATAAAATAAGAACTAGAAAAGACCAGATGCCAATGATGACATTGATATTCTTCGCAGTTGAGATGCGTAGCGATATTGTTGGCAGGACAGGATCAGTTGTATTCATAAATTTTGTCTTTACATAGTCTAACGCCTATGTATACATCGACATAATCAACAGTGTATCCAATTACTAGGAAAGATACAATAGTTCTATGCGTTTAATAAAAAAGGCGGCACCGAAATGCCGCCTTTTGTCATGAATATGTAACTGTGTGAGTAATATTTTGCTGCGATTATCCTTCGTACACGCGCGTTTCTGGCTGGAAGGCTGCCCAAGAAAACCAGAAATGTTCAAAGCTAACCACTTGGTCTAGCTGGCTACCTGCTAAGTCGCCTGCTGTCGCAGCGCCAAAGATGTTCCATGTAGAGCCAGTTTCTGCATCTGTAAAAGAACCGTCGCCATTGGCACTAAACGTCAGCAGTTGGCCATCAATGTTGCGATTGTAAATTGCCGTTGAGCCAACGTCTTCAGCTTCAGCAATTTGGCTAGCGCCCAAGGCTGAGTTCGCCCCGCCAGCCCAGAACACCACTACATCGGTATCACCGATACTATCGTTTACAGCGTTGTTTGCTTCTAGCGCGTCAAAGGTGTATGCCACGGTTTCGTCGTTCAGGTCTACGGTTGCTACGCGCGCCATCGCTGGTAAACGGCCATCAATGTCGCCATCAAACAAGAAGGGGCTAGCGTTGATATTGTCGTATCCGGCATATGGATTGCGCCCGTAATCACGCGCGTGGCCTGTTTCCCGCGAAAGCACTTTTGCTTCAGGGAACGTGGTGCGGAATTCTTGCCAGCCGACAATTTGCGATGGCACAAAGGTCAGCGTGGTTCCGGTATAGTCGCCGACTAGGGCTTCACCGGTGAACTGTTGCCACCAGCTTTCGGTTTGGCGGTCGTACATCACTAAATCGCTATTGCGCAGATTGCCGGAGGTGCCAAAGTCTAAGACCTCGCCATCAACGCGCCGATCAAAGGTAATTGCTGAATTACAAAGTGGGCAGAAGGTTACCGTTACCGGAACGCCGCCAACTTCATCATTAACAATTTCATGCCAAGTCAGAATTTGCAGTGGATAGGCACGCACATCGCCGTCAATTTCTACGCTAATCACTGGTTCATTTGGTGCAATCCAGCTGTTGGCTTCGCTGGTGGTAACAAATTCAGGTGCATCAATGGGTGGAATGCCATCTGGCGGTGGGCCGCCGCTAAAAAATTCTGCAAAATCAACACTAGCAAGGCACCAGTTGGTCTTTTCCCAATAACTGGTCGCGATTTGTCCGGTGCTTGGTGTGCAGTCTTCACCACTTTGGGCAGCAGTGTTTTCTTCAGTTTCAGTTGTCTCCTCAGCTGGCGCTTCCGTTGCTGGAGGATCTGTTGGTTCAGGCGCATCCGTTGGTGGAATATCTGTTGGGGTTTCAGTTGGAACGTCAGTTGGTTCCGGTGCTGCAGTTGGCTCAGGGTCTGGTGCGCTAGCACAGGCCGCAAGCACTAAAAGCAGTGGCAAGAAAAATAAGCGGGTAAGTTTCATAAGAGTAAGTTGAATATGTAAAATGGGTTTGATTGGTATTACTCAGACGCGGTAAGCTGTGAAAATCTTATGGGTTGGGGTGCGCATTTATCGGGTGTTCAAATTACCCCTCTTTAAATGAAGAGACCAATGCGTTAGTGAGGGGATTTGCGATTAAGACCGACATGAATCCATAGGATTTGGCCGAGTTAATGCGCGTTTCTATTATCACTCACTAGCTTCTAATAGCGGACTCATGTCTACGGTTCGTCTTGCTGGGTATAATCGTAGAGCAATGTAAGTGTAGTTGCTTACGTTACAACGCCGTAATTATCTAATTAGCATAAGTAAACCAGACTTGTACAGAATTGTTGCCAATTCTATGTGAGATGTAAAAGGAGACCCTTCCAATGTTCAAAAGAGTTCTAGGACGTCGAGACGAAGAAGAAAAGGTCAAGAAAGAAGGCCGCTTGCCGCCTGGGCAGTCGCTAACAACGCGCTTCCCCGTATTGCATTACGGGCCAGTGCCTTCATTCGATCCTGCTACATGGACTTTCCGCGTGCATGGTGAAGTAGAAGAAGAAGTCAGTTGGAACTGGAAAGAATTCCAAGAGCTGCCGCGCACAAAGTTGAAGATGGATATCCATTGCGTTACCCGCTGGAGCAAATTTGATACGGAGTGGGAAGGCGTGCATGTCAAAACGCTGATTGATAACGGCCTGATCAAACCCAAAGCCAGTGCTAAATTTGTTGTACAGCATTGTGAATACGGCTTCACCACAAATACACCAATGGATTGGTTGCTAGGATCGAACTTTCTATTAGCAACGCACTTTGACGGCCAACCCCTAACGCCTGATCATGGGTATCCGCTGCGGGCCGTAGTGGGGGCAATCCCAAATCGCAGTGACCTATCTGAGCCTTACTTTTGGAAAGGTGGCAAATGGCTGCGCTCGCTGGAATTTGTTGAAGAAGATCAACTTGGCTTCTGGGAAAAAGCGGGTTACCATAACAAGGCTGATGTGTGGAAAGAGCAGCGTTTCTCTTATCAGTATTAGCAAACGCATAATCCCCCTTTTAAATGAAGAAGCCCTTACGGTAGTGAGGGCTTTTTGTTTTTAAGGGCCGATGTGTGGCGTCAAATTCGGAAGGGTTTTACCACCGTTGGCTGTTGCGCTACTGGGAATAACAGTTCAAAGCAGGTGCCTTCGCCAAGTGTGCTGGTGACATGAATAGCGCCTTGATGGCCGCGTACAATACCATCGACTGCGGCAAGGCCTAATCCATGCCCATCTGGTTTGGTTGTATAGAAGGGTTCAAATAGGCGGGTTGCGGTTTCACTTGTCATACCGCTGCCGTTATCTGAAATTTTGATTTGCACATAGTTCCCAGCGCTAAGCGGTGCTGTCCCCAGCTTCCGTTTTTTGTTGAGGGTCAGCGGGGCGGTTGCAATCTCTATTTTGCCGCGCTTGTTATGGATCGCTTCACTCGCATTGATAATTAGATTTAACATCACTTGCTGAAATTGGGTTCTATCTAGCTTGATTGCGGGTAACTCTGGCGTGAGCGCCGTGCGCAAGGTGATGTTGCCGGGAATGCCCAAGTTAAACAGCGCGATGTTTTGGGCCATCAGCGCGTTGATGTCCGATAGTTCTTTTTCAAGGGTGTGGTTGCCCGCATAGGCCAAGAGTTGCTCGGTAAGGCCGCGCGCTTCTTTTGCGGCGTGCATCGATTTGAGCAAATTCTCACGGATTGGCTGATCAGGATCAAGCTTGCGCAATGCAATGGCTGTCTGGCCTAGAATGGGCACCAGCATATTGTTGAGATCGTGCGCAATTCCGCCGGCCATCAATCCCATGCTTTGGGTCTTCTGGGCTTCACACAGTAATTGCTCTTTTTCCAAGCGGTCAGTAATGTTGCGCGCCACGCATAACACAACCGGACCGTCGATGCTTGAAAAGTGCGTTAGCCGCACTTCAGTGATAATCTGCTGGCCAGTTTTGCAGTACAAATCACTGATCACGGTTAGTGAGTCGGCCTGTTTTTCGTTTGCGAACCACTCTAACACGGCTTGGATGTCAAATGTGCTAGAAAATTGCGACCCGTGCTGATTCTCCATCTCTTCTTGCGTATAGCCTAGTGTTCTGAGCGCATGGCCGTTTGCCTTTTGCACATATCCGGCGCTATTTAGAATGAAGATGCTGTCGCCAAGCGTATCTAAGACGCGTTCAAATCGCGCTTCACTAGAAATAAGCGCAGCATTGTGCGTAGAGAGTGTGTCTAGGGTGGTGTTTAGTTGTTGGGTGGTGTACAGGTGATTTTTGGCACTAATGTAAATACCAGCTGTTATTAAGAAAAGGGCGCTAAGAAGGCTGCCGAGACTGTAGTCAATTGCGGTGGCATCTGCCAACGTTGGCGTGCTGGTAAATCTAGTCAGTGCCCATAGCCCAACCACGCTGAGTGCGGCGATTACGCCATATAACAACGCTTGTTTAGGGTCTGTAAATAACCCGAGAATAATAGATCCAATCGGTAAGAAGAATAATGCTGTAGATTCTATGCCGCCTGTACAGTAAGCAAGTATAAGCGTGGATGTTAGGCCATACCAAGCAAGCACCGTTGCTGCTTCTGATTTGTAACCGCGGTCGATGGCGATGTAAGCGCCAATGGTGACGACAATTGCTAACAGTGCGATTGTCAAATTGATCAACGTATGGTTTTGGAAATAGAGCGTCCCTATCGTCACCGTAAATGCGCCAATTGTACAAACAAGGGCAAGTGCTTTAAAGGGGTCTTTGGTGATGCTGGGCAGATTAATCATGGTGGCGTTACAGTGACTATTAAAAATAAAGGGATAACACTTTATTTGTTGCAATAACTAGACCAATGACCTGATGAAAGGCTAATTTGTTACCTGAATTTTTATTAGATTAAGTAAGTAGCGTGTGGCTGTCTAGCTGAAGCATGTCTACCCCAGTTGGTAAAGCGACTTGCTGAATCAATGTGTGGGGCGTTGTCTATCTAGCTGAAATGCGAGCGGGCGGTTTGTGGTTTATTCAACTGTAGGTGGCGACAGCTGTTTGCGGGCGAGGATCTCGTGCGTGCCAAATAAAGTGGCTGCGACAAATAAGAAGAATAACGGAATAATTTCGAGCGTGCTCCAATCTGCAAACAATCCCGCAATGCCAGGGATTACCGCAGCGCCAATTCCAGATGCCGCCAATTGGAACCCAATCGCATTTGGCGTGTGCGCGTTACCGACCAGCGCGGGCGTAAGTGCAACCAATCCCGGAAAAACAGACGCATTTGAAAATCCAATAATTGCTAGCCCCACAAAATTAGCCCATTCACCAGGGTTGAGCCACCAAATCAAGAGTCCAAAGAAAATGCCCGCAATGCTGTATCGAATGACGCGCACCACGTTGGTTTCTATGAAGCCCAAGACAATGCGCCCAATGGCAAAGCTGCCCCAATACAAACTGACCCACGTGCCCGCGGTCACTGTACTAATCCCGCGTGACTCTGTCAGAATGGTAAAGATCCAATTGCCAAACCCGATTTCTAAACTGACATATAAAAGGAAGACCAGCAGCAAGAGCAGAACAACCGGTTGCCGTAGCGTATCGAGCGGGGTGATGTCTGAACTTTTTTCAGTGGCATTTGTGAAGTTGTCTATTTGCCAATCTTTTCGGGTTAGCAAGTAGGGCAGTAGCATCATGAGGTAAATGCTGCCCGCGATCATAAATCCAACGCGCCATTCAAAATTGTTGTTGAGCGTGGCTGTCATTAGCGCCGTGCCGCACATTGTGCCAACGGCAAAACAGGCGTGCATCCAATTCAATAAGCGCGGTCTGAAGTTTGCGGCTGCATACGTATTGGCACCTGCATCTAAAAGTGCCATCCCGGCGCCCATGCTGGCAGCGAAGGCAATCAATATCGCAAAACCAGTTGAAAGTGAAAACAGCCAAGACCCTAAGCCCATCATCAACGTGCTGGCGATAAGCGACGTTGCCAACCCATAGCGCTTGATGAGTGTGCCGTTCAGCAAACTGGCAACAATGTATCCGGTGGTAAAGCCGCCCAACAAAATGCCAAGACTTTCATTGCTGCGGCCAAACGTGTTACGGATGCCGGGCCAAGCAATGCCCAGCATACCGTCATTAAGACCCAGCACAATAAAGCCAAGATAAGAGATGATGAGAGCCCGCTGTTGTTTTTTCATTGCATGGAATCTAACACACTTCCGCAATTTGTTATGCGGCGTAGCGAATGTGGCCCAGTGCGTTGTTGGAAATTACAGATCTGACGGCGCTTGCAGATTGTTGGTATAAGTATTTAATACGGTCTGAATCGTTAAAACATGACTCTGTTGTCGGTATTAAAGCGGAAGTTAATCGATGAGCGCCCGTGTTTAAACCGAGAACTCCCGCTTTAATACCGGTGGCGGCTAAAAAACTTAATAAAACTGCGTATAGGGGTTACTATTTAACCAAGATTCAATCCTGACTCGTGTAGCGCCAGAATCGTCACAATGACTCAGTTTTGCAGATTTGCTTGGACTCAATAAAAAAACGACTGACAGTGTGCTGTCAGTCGTTTTGCAATGCTGATTAATTGAGATGCCAACGCGCTGTGCTATTGCAACGTTTGCGTTGAATCGTTTTGTGGAATGGTGGGCACGTAAAACTTATCTTGTAACCAAGAGCAGCTGTTTTCAGAGATCAGCTTGCGCGCCGCAGAGACTTCACGCTCAACGCCAATCAGCTGTGCCCAGTAGCGATGTTGCCACACGGGTTCGTCAGGCGTATCGCGATAGCGGTTGATCCACGCGGCTGTGCTGATTTTGAATTGATGCAAAACATCACGCACGTGCGCCATGGGCGGGGCGCTACGCGGCAGCGTAACTTGTACATCCGCAAGTGCCAAGTGCGTTGTGCTGATTTCTAATTGGGGCCGCGCTGCAGTGTTTGCCCCAACCCAAATTAGGCCATGAAAATGATTGGGCATCACTACATGCGCATCGAGTTCAATATTTGGGAAGGCGCTGCGAAGCTGCGTCCAGATGGTGTTGACTATTTCGCCACACGCGTTAAGTTCCATAGAGCCGTTTGCATAATCAGCCAAGATTGGAATCTGATTCTGCGTACAGAGGGTTATGAAATACGCATTGGGCGTTGCTGCGGAGTAACCGCTGTTCCAATGACTTGTTTCCATAATCAGTTTGACGTTTGACTTCTTAAAAAGTCATTTATTCTTTGAAATTGGTTTGCACAACCATATTAGGAAATTTATCACAAATTGATTAGATTGTGAACTTGTTGTCCTATGGAATTGGCAAGCCCTCGTGCAGGTGATCAAAACACACGCGCAGCGCTTGTGGGTGCTAGCGCTGCTTAAGACGCGTTAGCAATTACAGATGAGGTCAACATATTTGGCGCTGGGTTGCCAAGTGGTCACCATGTGGCAGGCGGTTGGATCTGGGCAGGGCCACCCGTAGCGGTTAATCCAAATGGCGCGCATTCCAACGGCTTGTGCGCCAAGCACATCGGCTTCCCAATTGTCGCCAATATAAACGGCTTCGGATCTCGCGGCGTTGGCAATGTTGAGCGCCAAATCAAATATTTTGGGGTCTGGTTTTTCTAGCGCAACATCACCAGCAACCACGGGATTTGGAAAATATTGGTCTAGCCCGGTGCGGTTCAGCTTTTTTTGCTGGAGCGGATTGATGCCATTTGTAATCATTCCGAGCGTAATTCCGCGTGCCAACAGCCCATCTAAGAGTCCAATTGCGCCCGGAATAAGCCGCTGGTTGTGCTTGTATGCCTCTTTATATAGAGATGTGCCGTCTTCGGCTTCAGACGCGCTTATTTTGCCGCCGTAGGTCGCAACAAGCGTTTGGATGCGCTCTCTGCGGGACTGGTCAACGCTGATTTCGCCTCTTAGCACGGCGGGAAATGCATTGTGTAATATTATTTCGAACTCTTGTTCTAATTCTTTAGACTCAACATTACGCAAGATCGCAAAGCGTTTTTGCAAGGCGCGTAGCCCAAATCGGTTGGCGTGTAAGTGATCAAGCAGAGTATTGTCTAGATCGAAGATGGCGGCTTTGATTTTCATAAAGGAATTTTGATTCAGAACTGCATTAATTGAATCTGTATTGTAGCAATGATTCAGTTCTGATGAATTGGGTGGCAGGGTCCTAAATCCGCAACCGCGCAGAGAAATTTAAGTCGTGGGGCAAAACAGGTGAGTAGCAGCACTTAAACAAAAAGAGGCCAAGTTGGCCTCTTTTTATTTTCACGTAGAACGGTGTCTATTGAATACGATTGCTCAAAGACAGCTTAGTTCAAGTGCATCGGCATGATGACACTGACAAAATCTTCGCGTCCGGCAGCGCGTACAACGCCCGGCTTTGATGATGCGCTCGTTTCCAAGATCACATTTGGCGTGTCGATCACGTTGAGCAAGTCCACCAAATACTTCACATTGAAGCCAATTTCAATTTCATCGCCCTCAACGTTTGCGTCCACGGTGCTTTCGCCTTTCCCCGTTTCAGCCGATTGTGCAATCACTTGTAGCATGCCCGGTTGCGTATCATCCCCTGGGGTGATCTTGAGGCGGGTGGTGCCAGCGCTGTCACGCGCAAAGATATTTGCAGCTTTACAGGCCGTTAGGAACTGCGCCGTAGACAGCACTGTGCGAGTGGCGCTGCTGCTCGGAATGAGCTGATTGTAGTCTGGGAAGTTCCCTTCAATCAGTTGGCTCACCATTTCAATATTATCGAGTTTGAAGATAACTTGATTGCGGCCCGGTGGCAGCGTCATCACAACTGGATTTTCTTGATCATTGGCGATGCGGGCCAGCTCTTGCAATGCCTTAGCCGGCACAATTGAGTTGATCGCGCCAGAATTAGGGTTGCTAAGGTTGCCTGTGCGAACGGCTAGGCGATAGCCGTCAGCAGCAGCGAAAGTGACCTTACCGTCCTCTATTTTGACTTGCACACCCGTTAGGATCGGGCGCGTATCATCACTAGCAGCCGCAAAGGCTACTTGTCCAATCATTTGCTTCAGATCGACCACATTCATCTCAACTGCGTGGTCAAGATCAGCCTGTGGCAAGATCGGGAACTCTTCAGCACTAATGCACTTGACATCATTATTGAAGGCACCACAGCGGATATTTAGCGACTGTGTGGCCTCTTCTAGGTCTAGATCGACACGGTCTTGCGGTAGTGTGTTGATCAGGTCTGAGAAGGTCCGTGCGGGGACTGTTGTAGAGCCGGGCGCGCTGACGTTGGCACTTAGCCAGACGGTGATCCCTTGCTCAAGGTTGGTAGCGCTCAGGCGTAATTGATCGCCTTCAGCAGAAATAAGGATGTTTGAAAGGACTGGCAGGGTGGTTCGATTGGCAACCGCGCGGCTGACAATGCTGATCCCTTTCGCCAGATTTTCTTGTAAAACGTGGACTTTCATTCGTTCGAGTTCTCCGTGAAAAATGTGTCTACATATTATACCTGTGCCTTGGGTAATCATCTAATGCTTGCTCGGCTCTACAAGAAAGCATTTCAGCGCGTCTAAGCCGATGAGGTGTTTCAGGCTGTGCGCTGCTGTTCTGTCCCTCAGATTGGCGCTAATTGGCTGCTAGGTGCAAGTAATTAGACTGTGCTGAGTCCAATTGATGTTTCACGTGAAACAAAGTGTGCTGCCATTAGATTGACTGATTCTATGGAGCCGAGACACTAAACAACGCGCAGTGCATGCTGGTGGTAGTTGGTGTGATGGCGGCTGAATTTTGCTGATTCTGCCTTACTTTTAGTCTGATTTGCGAGTGAAAACATGTTTCACGTGAAACACATGCAGTGTTGTTAGGCGCGGTTTAGGGGGCAACGGCAGGTAGGTTTTTGACGCGTAGATCAATCTGATGAAGTTTGCTAGTTGATGATTCTGCGCAGATTGCTGCTGTTGATTGTCTTGGGCTAAGCCCTGCCTGTATGTGTTTCCGCAAGACCGATGTGTAGCACCACGGCTAGCCGTGGT
>JAHDBW010000371.1 GCA_020630175.1 Anaerolineales bacterium | reverse complement strand
TGGCCGTTTGTCCCAATTTATAGCAAACCTGCGCTAAAATGTAAGCTGCATTACATTTATTCACGTAGTACAGGATAATGACACACGCCAGCCCGATTGACTATTGCTGCATCTGCGGCATAATGTGCGCCGATTTACAGCGCCGTTGGACGCAAAACGCCACCTTACAGCAGGTTTGCAGTAACCATCAAACCGTAGACTGGCCGCTATTTTTAGTGCGCTGCACGTGTTGCAACGCGGTAACGGCAAACTTCAACGATACGTGCCTCCGCTGTGGCAAATGTGCGCAGCTAATGGCACCCCAAGCCCCACAAAATTTTGAAGCCGCCCGCTTGCAGCCTGCCACGCGCTGAGCACGCGGTGTTTAGCACATCAGTTAGCAGCCAAATTTACTAAATTGAATATTAGTCGTGTCGATGCGGTCGCGTAAAAGGTCGTAGTGTGCGTCTGTCACGGCGGCGTAGTGGGCAATGCCGCTCTGGCGCAGGTGCGGTTGCATGGCGGGCGTGCGGTGCAAATTGAGGTAGATTTCGCGCAGCTCGGCCTTCAGCGCGGCTGGCAAATGGCTAGCCACCACCACCGGCGGCATCGGAGACGGCCCAATCTCCGCAATAATCCGAATCTTGTCTGCCAGCGTGGCGTCCTGTAACAGCGCCACATCCAAGGCGTGCGAATCAATCGCGGCGGCAGCGGCATCTCCCGCAGCAATCATCGCAACCGAGTTGAGATGCGCCCCAGACGGCGTGCGTGCGCCAAAGTGATCCCAATCCAACCCCGCTTCTTTCAGAAAATAATGCATCACGTGATAGCCAGAGTAGGAGACGGTCTCGTTATAGGCAAAGGTGCTGCCGCGCAGGTCTGCCAACGTGTGCGCGGTGCTGGTTGCTGGCACGATTAGGTCAGAGTAATAAACGGCTTGGCCCGCATACCGGGTACCGTCTAACACTGGGGCAACCAGCAGTTCAAACGGCGGGGCTGGCAAGCGGCTCATTTTGCTATATGGCAGGCCACACACATAGCCAACGGCTAAGTCTTTCTCAAAGAACTGGTCAAAACTACGGCCCTCTTCAAACTGGGTTGGCACGCCCAGCAAACGCGCTACTTCTGCGCTAATTGCGGCGTAGGTTGGGTTGGCATTGAAGGCTAAAAAATTTGCAAAACGGAGCGGTGTGGTCATGTGGTGGTCCTGTGGATTGGTGTGTGTGTTGGGTGGTGATTTATGCTCAGCCAGCCAACCAGTTTAGCAACAACAGCTGCTAGTTTCTGGCATTACACGGCAGGCGCAAGACGCGGTAATGGGCACATCGGTGCGGGCCTGTGCCAACGTGAGCAGCGGTTGGATTAGCGCCAGTTCTGCCGTGTTGCCTTGTCTTGCTAAGCATTCGGCATACCCGTGCAGGCTCCAGACGTTGTTAGGATGCTGCAACGCGCGCACCCCGCCAGCGATATACCCAAGATCAGCCCGATAGACGGCTGTGGCTTCGGCCACGTGGCCTTGCGCCAATAACAAAGCGCCCAAGGCGTGGCGCGGTGGATGCATCCACGCCCACGGCTCAGTGTAGTGCAGCGCATCGTTGCGGCGCACGGCAGTGCGTAAGTGCGCAAAGGCGGCGTCATAATTGCCAAGGTGATACTGCACCTCGCCGTGCATCATGGCCGCCGCAACGCCAAAGACATCGTCTGCGTAATTATTCAAAAAATAATACTTTGCGGGCAGCGCAGCCACCAGCGCGGTGAACGTGTGCTGGGCAGCAGCGGCGGCGGCATGGTTGCCCAGCGTGGCGTGCGCAATCGCCTTGGCGTAATGCAGCATGGGCAGCGTTGTCACGTGTAGCGTTGGGTCTGGCGGCAGCGGCAGATCGATAATCTCTTGCCACTTGCCAAAGCGCACATAAACATGCACCGGCATGGCGTAATAGCTTTCTAACGTGCGCCGAAGCTGGCCTTGCGCGTGGCGCAGTACGTCATCTGTGAGTAAGTCTGTGATGCTATTGGCGGCGGCTAACGCGGGCGTGTACTGGCCTAGGAACATCGCCGAGCGCATCATCAGGTGTAGATCGTGGCACACGGCAGAGGTGTAATGCGTAAACGGCCCGGCCTGCGCCAGATAGCGCTTATCGGCAGCAATCGCTTGGCGGCTGATGGCAACGGCATCGTAATAATAGCCACATAGCGCGTAAATATGCCCCGGCATGTGTAGTAAATGGCCGGAATCTGGCGTTTGATTGCGTAACGCATCCGCAGCGCGCAGGGCCACCTCGGGCGTAGCCGACATTTCTACCGTGTGGATATGCATGTGCAGCAATCCCGGATGGGGCGGTAAGGCGTTGGCATCGATGTGGGCTTGCGCAGCGTCGATGACTGCTAGCATTTCAGCGGTATCGGCATTGGTGGCAATTTCCCCAGTGGTGATGTCCCACAACTGCCACGGCGTGCGCATCATCATGGCTTCTACAAATAAGGCGGCCACGTCAAGATCAGTGGGGTGTGCGGCGTGCACGGCGCGCATGGCGTTGGCGTAGGCATCATCCCACTGGGCTGTGTCTGTGGTTGCGGTAATGGAGGGGGCTGGGAAGCGCGCCGTTAGCGCTTGGATAAGCGCCTGTTCCACCGGGGGCGCGGCTGACGCGAGGTCGTGCGCTTTTTGCGCCATTGCGTAGCAAGCGGCAATGCTTTCCGCGCGTTCTGCGGGGGCATAGTAAGCCCATAACTTATTGATAAACGGTCCGCGGCCATAGGCCAAGCCCCAATAGCCCATCGCACAGGTTGGGTCGTGCTCAATGACCTTCTCAAAGCACACAACCGCCTCTTCAAAATTGAAGCCGTATAACCAGTTTAGCCCGCGATCAAACCACGTTTGCGCAGCAGGGGATTGCGTTGCGATTGGACGGGTATGGGTGCCTAAGTCGTAGTACATAGCCTCTGATGAAATTGCGCCCTAACAGGGGGCTTGCATGGTGTGGGCATTATGCCCTAATCAGGGGGGATTTGTACAGATCACGACGGCAGATGTGCATAGGCATCGAGAGAAGGTAATAAACAGTCTTTTC
>JAHDBW010000060.1 GCA_020630175.1 Anaerolineales bacterium | reverse complement strand
ATTGTGATGAAAAACGGATTCCTCTCTTCTCTCCTCTCTCTTCTCTCTACTTTTCCCGTCAACTACCGCCGTTCCGTCTAAAATAATGCTATGGCAAAGAAACGAAAATCGAATGTAGCACTGGTGAATATAGAAGATTTACGCACGTGGCGCAAGTATAAGCAAGGCATGTGTGATGACTGCGTAGCGAATTGCTGCCGCATGCCGGTGGAAGCCAAGCTAAGCGACCTAATTCGCATGGGCGTTGTCGATGCTTTTGAGGCGGAAGAACAGCCCAAGAAAATTGCCAAACGCTTAAAGAAAGAAGGCCTGATTGAGCACTTCAACGGCAAACGCGAAGTCTTTACCCTCGCGCGGCGCGCTAACAGCGACTGTATGTACCTACACCCCACAACCCGGCGCTGCACTATTTACAACGTGCGGCCTGATATTTGCCGGGAGCATCCGCAGGTTGGGCCGCGGCCGGGGTTTTGTGCATATGAGAAGCGCGCCTAGGTATATTGACACTTCATATAGACACAAATCTATTCTATATAGAGTTTTGCAGACGATTATGGTACGGTGAGTTTAATCTAAAACGACGATGATCAAGCAACTTATTCTTCCACCTGTCTTTTCTGATCCGGCAGAAAATCGCCGTGCAAAACTTTTGCATGGGATCCTGCTGGTCTTAGCAACAATGAACTTAATTGGCCTCGTGCTGTTCTTGTTGCAGGGCTATCACATCACCAGTAGTTTGGTGTTGCCACTGATTGCTTTCACCGCAATTGAGCTAGCGTTGCTTGTCGTTTTACGGCGTCGGCACCTAAACCTCGCTAGCCTATTGTTTGTGTTGATGATCCTGATTGGGGATACGTTTTACATCTTGCAAAACGGCGGCCTGAGCAATCCTGCCACAGCCACTTATGTCTTGATGATTTTTGCAGCGCGGATTTTCCTACGCCGCCGCGCCTTCATTGCAATTAGCATTTTGGCGCACTTGGCACTGCTCTTTTTATACGCAATCCAACGGATGGGCCGGTTGGCAGACTTTACCGCACCAGAGACCTTGTTCACGCCAGTTGACGACGGCACCTTGTTTGTCACGACATTTATCCAACTGTTTATTTTATTGACCATTACCTTCTTCACCGATTACGTTGTTTCAACCATGAACAAGGCGCTACGCCGGGCAGAAGAAGCAAATCAGGCTAAGTCTGAGTTTGTGTCATTTGTCTCACATGAGCTCAAAAATCCACTGACTGCGATCAAACTCAAATCTGGCTATGTTGCACGTGCCAAAACAGAGCACGCGCTTTCAGCAAAGCAGCAAGCAGCGCTGCAAACGATCGATCTCAGCGTCAACCGCATGCAGCAGATTATTGAAGATTTGACTGATATTTCACAAATTGAAACCGGCCAATTCCATATGGAACTAGCGCCAATGCAACTACAAAACGTTATTGACATTGCCGTTGCATCGACTCAGAGCTTATTTCAAGAAAAACAACAAACCCTGCAATTACAGCTTCAACCCGTTCCAGACTTCAAGGCCGATCAGCATCGGCTTACCCAAGTGCTAATCAACTTATTGAGTAATGCCGCAAAATACACGCCCGAACATGGGGTTATCACGCTGCAAACGACGTATGCGGCGTCTATCGATGAAGTTACCGTATCTGTTATTGACTCCGGTGTTGGCATTCGCAAAGAAGAGCAAGACAAAATCTTCCAACAGTTCTTCCGCGCTAACGATGATGGTGTGAATACTGCCGGTGGAACAGGGCTGGGTCTACACATCTCACGCGCGCTTGTAGAATTACATGGCGGCAAGATCAACTTCAAGAGTACTCACGGCAAAGGGTCTACGTTCTACTTCACCCTGCCATTCAATGGCACCACCTCAGTCAACGCATTGCTCTCAACTGCACCACTTAATCTCATAAATTAGCCAGCATAAGCGGCTACTTCACGCCTTAATTAGCACCTCGCCGCAAAACCATACGCTACCGTATTGACTCTTTTTTGCGATCGCTATACAATCAGACCATACGGAGGCGTATGGAAAAATGAAGCGCACAAAACATGACTGGATCAAAGCCGCTGTGTTGCAGCTAGCGGACAACAATATCGATGCCATCAAGGTTGAGGTCTTAGCGCGCGATCTTGGCGTTAGCAAAGGTAGCTTTTACTGGCATTTCAAAAATCGGGCCGAGCTGTTGCAGGCCATTATTACGCTGTGGCAAACCGAAACTGATGAACTCATCGTAGCGGCCAA
The DNA here is from genome assembly GCA_020630175.1 of Anaerolineales bacterium. GTDB lineage: Bacteria > Chloroflexota > Anaerolineae > Anaerolineales > UBA6668 > JAHDIM01. Next base: position 16,737 of record JAHDBW010000060.1, on the reverse strand, counting down.
CAATGCCAGCACGCCGCCAGCACGCATGGCGCGCCTATTTGGTGCCATTGAAGAGCTCAGCGTGGAATACGGCACAATGGAAATTGATACAGCAATGTTCAATTGGAGCCTGCGCGACCCCAACGTTGCCGCTATTGTGCGCACGGTAGAGCACAAGCGTGTGGCGTTTATCCGCGATTTATTGCTAGATGCTGGTATTGCCGAACCACACGCCACCTTCCGCGCTGAGTTTGCCTACATGAGTTTCGTGGGCTTTGTAGACCGTGCCAAACGTAATCCAGCGCTCCGCTCCGCAGAAAAACTGATCGAAATGGGTCAGTTTCTTATCCAAACTATTTTCACCCCACCCTCTGGAGACACGCATGACTAAGCACGCCCAACTCCCGCACCTTACTGCGTTCACGCCTTTCTTGGCAGATGCCAACCATGTGGACATCAAAACAATTGATAGCGCTCTTTCGTTACGTGAATTCTTAGCTGGCATGTTTAGCTATATGCCCGCGTGGATGCGCGTCTTGTATCGCGTACGCGCCGTTTTTGTGCGCCTGCTGGGCATGCGGCAAGAGGGCATGCCGCACGCAGTCTCATTGCATCCAACTGATATCGACTTTACGCCAGATGCAGCCGCAGCTTTCTTCGTGGTTACCGCCGCCCAAGAGGATGCGTACTATATCGCTGCCGCGCGTGAGTCACATCTAACAGCGCATCTGGGCGTAGACGTAGAACCGCTAACAAATGGGAACAATCGATTTCATGTCGTGACCATTGTGCATTATCACAACTGGACCGGCCCCGTTTACTTCAACGTTATTCGGCCCTTTCACCACATTGTGGTGCGCCTAATGATGCGTGCTGCCGTTCGTTATAATGCGCCACCGCTGTCTGGCATCAAGGAGCCCGCCTAATGCATAGCTTTTTACTAATCGCGGCAGTGCTAAGCTTGTTGGCCTGTTTAGCTCACGGGATTTGGGGACACAAGGTGCCAATAGTGCCCATGTTGACCACAGACTTAGGCCAAGTTCCAAAACTTGAATTAGCTGGCGTGTGGCATATGCTCACCTTGGGGTTTGGACTGGCCGCCATCACCCTATTTCAATTGGCCCGCACCATAGCACCCAGTGTGGAATTACTTGCATTTTTAGGCTGGCAATTTTTTGGGTATGGAGCAGCAATTTTTGCAGTTGTTTTGTGGCAAAAGGGCAGTTTAGTGAAAGTACCGCAATGGTTGCTAATGTGGATCATTGCCGCGCTGATTTATTGGAGCTAGTGAGATGAACGTTGTGATTATTGGTGCGGGGATTGGCGGCTTGAGTGCTGGCATTGCGCTGCAACAACTAGGCTATTCTGTCAAAATCTATGAGAAATTCAGCAGCTTCAAACTGCTTGGTGCGGGACTAACCATTTGGCGCAATGCGCTATTGGGCTTGCGCGAATTAGGCATTGCCGAAGCGGCACTTAGTGACAGCAGCATGCACTCGCTTGCCAGTTTACGGAACTGGGATGGCGCATACCTCAGTGACCCCAACGCGGTTAGTCTACCGTTGCCAATTACAGAAGTGGTACGCGTTTTTCCGCGGGCAACAGTCCAACACAGTCTGCTAGATCAGCTAGCGCCAGACACCGTGCAGTTGGGGCAAGCGCTTGAAACGTTTACGCAAACGGATACTGGAATAACCGCCACATTCAACACTGGGCACACCGTAAACTGCGACTTGCTAATTGGTGCAGATGGCATTCACTCAAAAGTGCGCCAGCAGCTACATCCCCACAGCACGCCGGTCTACGCGGGCTATACCGCATGGCGGGCAATCGTTCCATTTGACCAAGCCCAGTGCGTTGCAGGCGAAACATGGGGACCCCGCAAACGCTTTGGAATGTTCCCAATCCGTCACGATCACATGTATTGGTACGCCACTGAAGCGGCACCAGCCAATGAGTACGCCGCAAATGGTGAGAAAAAGCACTTGCAGCAATCGTTTGCCGATTGGCATGCCCCCATCCAAGACTTATTAGCCGTCACGCCAGACAGTGCAATATTACGCAACGATGTCTATGATATTGCGCCGCTGAAAACTTGGGGCACGGGCAATGTCACCTTACTTGGCGATGCCGCCCACGCAATGACCCCCAACCTCGGCCAAGGTGCCTGTCAAGCGATTGAAAGCGCCGTAGTCTTACGCAATACGCTCAGAGATGCTAGCAATGTTACGCAAGCGTTACGGGCTTACGAAGCTAAACGCATCAAGCGCACTACGCCAATGATCAAACAATGTCGGCAAATTGGGAAGATGGGGCAGTGGCACAATCCGGCGGGCGTTTTCTTGCGCAATACGTTGATGCAATCACTGCCAGCGGGACTACAACAGAAACAACTGCTAAAAACGCTAGACGTGGCGTTCTAACAGCCTGCGCTCAGCGCATCACGGGTAGATCGACAACAATGGTGGTGCCCAGCTTGCTGCGGCTAAAAATTTCACAGGTTCCGCCCAGTTCACGCACGCGCGACTGCATGCCACGGACGCCAAACTGCTCTGGCTTATGGGCTTCGGTCAACTCTGTGTCCACGTCAAACCCCTGCCCATCATCCCGAATCACCATGCGGACTGCGTCACTTAGCACGTCAATACAAACGCTAGCCGTTTCAGCAGCGGCATGCTTGCTAATGTTATTCAACGCTTCCTGACAAACGCGGTACAGTGTGCGGCGCGATTGTGGACGTAAGCGCGAAAAATCTCCCGTAATATCAAAACTGACATCAACTTGCGCCGCTGTATTGACATCCCCGAGATACTTTTGCAGATCAAGCGTGAATTGTGAGGCATTCAGTTCATGCGGCCAAATATCAAACACCACTTGGCGAATATCGGCCCGCGCATTTTCGGCGGCGTCTAATATGTGCTTCAGTTCTACTGCCACCACGTCGGGCTGATCATCAATCATCTTCAAGCAGCCATTGAGCGAGTAAACCATTCCAAACAAACTCTGCGATACAGAATCATGCAAATCCCGCGCAATGCGCATGCGTTCATCCTGAATCGCCTTTGTGCCAAGGTCTTCCGCATCGGTTTGCTTAGCCGTGGCCAGTTCTTTATAAATCAAACGCTCCGTGCGTGATTTACGCAACGCTTCTTTTGCTGCCTGCAACTCCAGCTGGCTTTTGCCGATGAGTGCTAGCATGCCTAAAACAGCAATCGTGCCCGTAATCCAAAGAATAGTCATGCGGGGATAATAGCAGCTACCAGATCAAATTTGTAGCGCCACCCTGTGACCGGTGTCGTGTAGGCTGCCCCTGAAAACAAAACAGCCCCACGTATGTGAGGCTGTTTTTATAGTCTATCTAGCTGACTGCTAACCAATTTTGATGCGATTACCGCTACGGCAACGCTCGCAAGTACGCTACAACATCGTAAATTTCTTGATCGCTTAGTTGCCCAAAGCCCGGCATGTTGATGCCCGAAATGTTATCGGGATGATCGCCAGCCCGGCCATTACGGATAACATCAAAAATGTCTGTATCGCTGCTTTTAGCTAGCCACTCGCTATCGTTCAGGCCGTAGTCTAACCCAGGAATTTGGCTGCCTTGATCGCCATGGCACGCAATACATTGGTTATAGACCTCTTCCCCACGCGTCGGGTCGCCTGCCGCAGCAACGTCCGCAACGGGAGGCGTTGGCCGCAACGGTAGCCGCCGCAACCGTTCACCGGTCAGGGCAAAGTAAGCATTGCCAACCGCCGCCGCAATCGGGCCAATTGGCGGCTCGCCCATCCCTTTTGGAATTCCAGTTGATTCCAGCAACACCACGTCGATCTCTGGCGTTTCCTTCATCGTAATCAATGGATAGTTGTTGAAGTTCTCAGCCGTGATCATGCCATCTTTGACAATCAGCTCTTCGTTGAAAACAGAGCTTAGCCCCATGATGATCGAGCCTTGCGTTTGCGCCAGCACCCCATCAGGGTTGATCATCAATCCGGGGTCAATCGCCGCCGTCACTTTATGTACGCGGATGCGCCCGTTCTCCATCGAAATTTCTGCGACCTGCGCACAGGGCGTGCCTACATCTGTAGATAGCGCAATCCCTTGTGCATGACCTTCGGGCAGTGGTGCGCCCCAATCAGCGGCTTCCGCTGCGGCTTGTAGCACCATTTTTAGTTGGGCTGTTTTTTCATCAGCGCCCAGGTGTTTCAATCGGAATTCAAGCGGGTCCATACCGGCAACTTGGGCAACTTCATCGATGAAGCATTCCACGGCAAAGGTGTTGCACATTAGCCCTAGCCCGCGCCACCAGCCAGTTTTGAGCGGCATTGGCGTCCGCCAGGCAACCGTTTCGCGGTTTGGCACATCATATTGAATACGCCCACCCCGCCAAGCGCCAAAGTCGGCACCTAAGAAGCTCGCCGCGATTGCGGGGAAGAAAGGAAACGCCACATCGCCACTCGCCTGCTCATGAGACATCGACTCAATCAGCCCATCAGCACCCAGCTTTGCCGTTAGCTTGCTATGCGTCAGTGGTCGGACATACCCATTGCGGAATTCTTCGGTCCGATCCCAGCCAACATGCACAGGCCGACCAACATGCGCAGAAAGGCGCGCTGCATCAACAGCAGACCCATTGTTGAGCTTGCGGCCAAAGCCGCCGCCTAAGTACAACGCCTTAACATCAACAATATCTTCTTCAACGCCCAGCGCTTCAGCAACTTCGCCCTGTACTAAGCTTGGGCTTTGCGTTGAGGCATGCACCGTCACCAAGTCTGGCGTTACTTCTACTAAGGCGGATTGTGGCTCTAAGTGCGCGTGAGCAGCCATCGGCGAACGATAATCCGCACTAATCAGCTTGCCAGACTGCAATGCTTTCGCCCCTGAGCCTTCGCGTTGAATGGCGGTTGCACGGCCGTTCCCAACCGATACAAGGGCTTCTAATTCTGCTTGCTGCCACAGTTTACCGGTATCCCACGTTACGTCGATGGCATCGCGGGCTTTTTGTGCGGCATAGCGCGACTCTGCCACAACGCCCACAAAATCATCTGTCACTAAAATATCGACTACGCCATCGATGTCTTGCGCTGCAGAAATATCCGCAGACACAAAAGTGGCTTCAATATGCGTTGGGCGTACCACTGCGCCATAAAGCATGCCATCCATCCGCGCATCAAACCCGTAAACGGCTTCACCTGTCAGCTTAGATTCAAAGTCAATGCGGGGGCGTGTCTTACCGATAAATTCAAACTCAGTTTGCGGCTTCAAGACAGGCGTTTCTTCGAGTTCAGCCCACTCCGTTACATCAGCGACAATTTCGCCATAAGTTAAATTATCACCAGCGCTGGCGGTTGCAATGCCGTTGGCAATGCTAATATCTGCGGCGGCCACGCCTAGCTTTTCAGCAGCTTTGAGGCGCAACATTTCACGCATCGCCGCAGCGGCTTCACGAATTGGGCCGTACATGGTGGGCACTGAAGAACTACCACCTGTGCCAAATCCATCGTTTGGCCCTCGGAGCGTGCCAGCAGAGACAACCTTGATCTGGTCCCATTCTGCCCCAAGTTCTTCGGCAGCAATTTGCTTGAGTGCCGTGTGGATTCCTTGCCCCATTTCAACCTTAGTCATGTGAAATAAGATGTCGTTATTGGGCTGAATCTCAAACCATAGCGGCGGATCTGCATCGACGCCACCCGGCGCACCGGCTCCGCTATCTAATACTTCTGCAATTTGAAGGCGTGCAAACGGAATCCCAAAATATAGCCCGCCAGCCGCAACAACGCCTGTTGCGCCAGCCCCAATCAGGAATTGACGCCGCGTTGGCCGCCAGAAACGGCGTTTGCGCTTGGTATTTGTTATTTCGTCGCTGGTCATCAGTTGGCCTCCTGCATCGTTTCGGCAGCGGCTGTTACCGCAGCTTTGATGCGGACATAGCACCCACAACGACAATAATTAGAGCCCATTGCGTTGACAATTTCAGCTTCGGTTGGCGTGTTATTTTCTGCAAGAAATGCCGCTGCCGTCATCATTTGCCCAACCATGCACCAACTACATTGTGGCACTTGGTGTTCTAGGAAAGCGGCCTGTACCGGATGCAGTTCACCATTTTGCGGCATCCCTTCAATGGTTGTAATCGCTTTGTCTGCAACGGTCTCTAGCGGGGTAATACAACTACGGGTTGCTTTGCCCTCTACATGGACAGTACATGCGCCACAATAGCCACCACCACAGCCGAATTTAGTTCCGGTAAGCCCTAAATGATCACGAATTGCCCAGACTAAAGGCGTTTCTGGATCAATATCAAGGTTAATCGCCTCACCATTGATTGTTATCTTCATAATGTATTTTGTCTCTCTGTGTTCTACAGGAAATGCGGGCCTCATCAACTCCGTTGCGTGAGCGTTCTGCCGACTGCAGACAAAAGCGGTTCCCGATCGTTATACAGCGTCGTATGCTGCATGTCCTTAACAGTTAAAGAATATCGTAATTTATGGCGTTCCGCTTAGGGGGTGTACGGGGGTTAAATAAAAAAGTGCCGGATACCCGGCACTTTCCCATTTTTTTACAATTATTTGATCTAAGCGAAATAACTATCAACACTAGCAAGATCTACGCCGAACTTGTTTTCCAATAGCCACAAGAAGCGATCTTTGTCCCAGTTATCATCTGGAAATCCAAACGCTTTTGCGCCAAATTCAAGACATTCAGCCATATGGATAAGTTGTTTTTCACTCAATCCACGGCTGCGGCTGCGGCGATGTCGTGATCGTAATGACTCGATCCCGCCATCACGGGCACGCTTGATCCACTGGCTTACAGCGCCTTCAGTAACACCTAGTTCATTCGCAATCTGACGTTGCGACCAACCTTCGCCTTTCAGTCGCCATGCTTTTAAGCGGCGATCTTCTTGCCAATCTGGCCCGTTGTCTATTTCATTATCATTTTGGTTTTCAATACTCATATCGCTCTCTCCCGCGAGGCATAACAAATGGCTCTTTTTTTTTTGCTATGACTTTATAGATTGCAGCTAGTCATGGGTTACTACTAACTGTTCTATTTTGATACTGCTTCAAACAATGCAGAGGTGCCTTACTATTTCAATGTAATTTACTAATCCAATAAAACTACAAAGAAAATGAATTTACTAACCTGTATGTTAAGCCCCACCCTTCCATTTTCAGTACTTATAGTTTAGCAAAGTACAATCTAAAGTAGAATAGAGAATTAGTATCCGTTTATACAATTGTCACTAAACAAAGAGTATACGCAGTGACTTTAGATATTATTTCTCTATAGAATTTGACTAAAGCTACCGGAAAGAATTATGTTTTGTGAAAATTAGAGGACTGTATTCGAAGCTTGGGGAGAGTCAAGCCTCGAAAAACAATAGCAAAGGAGTTAGCCTGCCGCTTCAATCGCGCTGACTAGGATTTCATATTCTTGGAAACAATCTTTACACATTTCTAAATGATGTTTCATATCTGGCATTAAGCGATCAAGATCATCACCACGAAGAACTGCATCAACATATTCATCGAGGCGCGCAAAGATTTCATTGCAATCAAGTTCAACTGGTTTAGTCTTCTCTAGTGAGATAACCAAACCTTTTAGCACCTCAGGCGGCATGGACATACCATCCATGGGAGTTGCTTTGGGTGTGCGTCCAAACAGACGCGAAAGTAGGTTCTTCATTCGTTATTTTTGGCTGACAAAAGTAAGTATCAGTACATCCTAGATGCACTTAGGCTTGCAATTCTTACCATCTACTTATTCAAACTGACGTAAAACGTCTTCTGGAGTCAGCCCTTCTTGCGCTAAACGCTTTTTTAGCTTCAGACGCGCGTCGTGCATCAACTTATATAATGCGTTGCGCTGCATCCCCATCCGCTCGGCAACTTCTTGCATCGGAACACCTTTGAGCTTTAACAACACCATCGCCTGTTTTTGGCGATCTGTCAGCTCATTTTGAATAATGTTCTGCACCACACTCATGGTCTGCGAGCGTACCATTTGCCCTTCTGGACCAGGCGCTGATGATTTAAACGTGCTCAGTTTAGACCCAGACTCCAACATATCGTCTAAGGAGGAGTCTTGCCACCGCTTACGTCGCAATTCGCTCAATGCTTTATGCACCGCAATTTTATGCGCCCAGGTGGTAAACATACTGTTGCCTTTAAAGGTGTGCGCCTTGTCTCTGATCGTCAAGAGCGCATCTTGCACGGCATCTTCCGCAAGTGCTTCCATCCGATCATAGTTAAGGTCTGCACGCGCATTAAGTGCATGCTTAAGACCTCGCAACAAGATTGTTCGCAGATCTTCTAAGGCGTCAGCCACAGTGGATTCGGTCCCCTGTAAGGCTACCAGCCATTCTTCGTTCGTTCGTTTTTTAGTTGCTAATTCAGCCACGAAAATATTCTCTCATAGACGAATACCATCATGCAATAATTTTTTTACAAATATTAGCCACCACTCATCAAATGGCCTCCCAAAATCCGTATGCATGAAATTGACATGCACCGTCCATTTCAATTAAAGTGATCAGTAATTCAGAAAGAAAACAATTCATGAATGTTTTCCTAAACTCTGCTTTTAAACGCTAAAATTCTTATATGTTTAAATTTCGCAGCAACGCTGCTGCGCTTCAATCGTCTAGCGCCGTCACGGCAGATCGCAATACGCCATTTATCCGGCTGCGCGATGTGCGGAAAGTTCGCCAAACAGCAGTTGGCGATCTGGTTACCCTTAAGGATATTAATCTTGATTTCTACCGTGGCACATTTGTCGGCATCGTCGGGAAATCTGGTGCAGGCAAATCGACATTGATTAATGTGCTTAGCGGCGTGACAGACGTTACCTCTGGTGAAGTATGGCTAGGCGAGACTGCCGTTCACAAGCTTAGTGAAAGCAATCGTGCGCTGTGGCGCGGCACCAATTTGGGCGTTGTTTATCAATCGTTTCAATTATTGCCAAATCTCACGCTGCTAGAAAATGTAATGTTGCCAATGGATTTTTGCGGGCGTTTCAAGCCCAAAGAAAGCCGTGAAAAGGCCATGCACCTGCTAGATCAGGTAGAGATTGCAGACCATGCCCACAAAATTCCAAGCCGCATTTCTGGCGGCCAGCAGCAACGCGCCGCCATTGCTCGCGCACTTGCTAATGACCCACCGGTACTCGTTGCAGACGAACCAACCGGGAACTTAGACTCTGTCACTGCTGAAACAATATTCGAACTCTTTCACAAACTTATTGATGATGGTCGGACTATCATCATGGTTACCCATGACCGCCACCTTGCTGAACGAACCCAGCACCGGCTGCGCATTTCAGATGGTGCAATCACTGAAAATTCGCATCCTATCGGTCACAACCCACACGCATGAAACTATTTGGCAGCCGCCAACCAAAAGCTAAAATCTCCGTCGCTACGGCCCCAGCAGGTGAACCACTGATCAAAATGCGCGACATCGTCAAGGTCTTCAAAACAGACGCTGGCGATTTCACCGCGCTTAAAGGAATCTCGATTGATTTCTACGAAAGTGAATTTATTTCTGTTATCGGCAAATCTGGCAGCGGTAAATCTACCTTGGTCAACATGATCACAGGGATTGACCGACCGACCTCTGGCACAGTTGCTATTGGCGATGCGCAAATCGACCAACTCAGCGAAAGTGAAATGGCGCGGTGGCGCGGCCTGAATTTAGGCATTGTGTTTCAGTTCTATCAACTGCTGCCGATGCTCTCCCTCATTGAAAATGTCATTCTGCCTATGCAACTGGCAGAGCAATATACGCCCGCAGAGCGCAAAGACCGCGCAATGCAATTGCTATCGCTAGTGGGGCTAGAAGATTACGCCCATAAAATGCCGGCTAACGTCTCTGGCGGGCAGCAACAAAGTGCAGCAATCGCGCGGGCAATTGCCAACGATCCCCCCATTATTGTGGCGGATGAACCCACCGGGAACCTCGACTCACGCTCCGCAGCGATGGTCTTCAGCTTATTCGACGAACTCGTCCAGCAGGGTAAAACGATCATCATGGTCACGCATGACCGGCATCTGGCCGCCAAAGCCCGCCGCACCGTGCGCATTCATGACGGCCTAGTGGTGGACGATGGCGCAAGCACAGACGTGGTAGACCTTAGTGACGCCAAGCCAAGCGCTGGCGCCGCAGAAGCAGCCACGTTAGCAGATGCACAGCAAGAAGAAGTAACAGAGGCGCTGAAGCATGCGACCTAGATATCGCAAAGTTATTGCCGACTTGTGGGATAACAAAGCCCGCACCGCGTTAGTTGTTGCGTCTATTACGATTGGCGTTTTTGCGGTTGGCATGATCTCAACGGCATACCTTGTGCTGCCAGAGGCCATGAATCGCGGCTTTGTGGCGGCTAGCCCAGTTAACATCAAAGTGGCAACCATGCCGTTTGGTGATGATCTGATCAAGAGCGTAAGCCGCATTCCCGGCGTTGGCGCGGCAGAAGGCCGCCAGACCGTTGAAGTTCGCATCACCAAGGCCGATGGCTCGCTAGAGAACATTGAACTCATCGCCACCAAAGATACGGGCATGCATGAGATCAACATCAACAATCTCATTGAAGGTAAGCAAGTTCCTGATGACAATGAATTGCTGATGTGGCGTGACGGAATGCAAACGCTAGGCTTTTCACTGGGCGATATTGTGACCCTTGAACTTGAAGACGGCACCATCCGCAAAATGCCAATTGTGGGCGTTGTAGATGACCTAACGCACGATAACGCCACCATGCGCCAACCGCGCGGCTATATCACGCTAGACACCGTAGAGTGGCTACAGTTCGAACCCATTTATAACAACATGTGGGTAACCGTAGACCGCGATACAGACGATGGGAATTACATTGCGTCTGTATCTGCTGAAGTCCAATCTAAAATTGAGAACTCAGGCCGCCCAGTGTTCTTTGTGCGCGAATTTACTAGTGCAGTACACCCCATGGCCAGCATTGCGCAGGCCGTGCTTGGCATTTTGAGCATCCTAGGGCTATTGATTGTGTTCCTGAGCGGCTCACTAATTGCAAATACGCTCAACTCCCTGATTACTCAGCACACGCGTCAAATTGGTGTGATGAAACTTATTGGCGCTCGCACGCAGCAAATTACAGCAATTTACCTGATTGAAATTCTAGCCTTTAGCGCAATGGCACTGGCAATTTCAATTCCATTAGGTGCAATTGCGGGGTACGAGCTCTCTAAGGTACTCAGCACCGAGATCAATGTCATTTTGCCAGATCGGGGCGCTGTGCCGCTGATGCCGTTGGTGGTGGCCTTACAAGTCTTTGTTGGGTTGGCGGTGCCGTTGGGCGTTGGTATCTTCCCAATCCGGCGTGGGGCTGGCATTACCGTAGAAGATGCGGTGACCGGTGGTGGCAAAGCCGCAAATAAAGAAAGCAAAAGCTGGTTTGACCGCACCATGGAAAAGATCAAAGCGTTCCAAGGCCCGATGGTCATTGCGCTGCGCAACACCTTCCGCGCAAAAGGACGCCTCGCGCTAACGCTGTTTACGCTGGCACTTGGGGGCGGCATTTTCATTGCGGTATTCAACGTGCGCATTGCGCTACATGGCAAAGTCGATGAAATTACCGGCTACTTTGCAGCAGACGTCAACCTAGACTTTGACCGCAACTATCGTACTGAAGAAATTGAACAATTCGCGAAGCAAATTCCGGGCGTAGATTACATCGAAGGCTGGAGTATTACGCTGGGCGATATCCACGTAGAAGGGCAGCAAGCCACAAAAGAAGTGATTATGTTTGCCCCACCGGCAGACAGTCGCCTTATTGAGCCTGTGCTTATTGCCGGCCGTTGGGTGCGTCCCGGCGATCAGCGTGCAATTGCACTGAATGAGGCTTACCTCTCTGTTAACCCGGACGCAAAACCGGGGGATCAGATTCAAATTAGCGTCAATGGCAAAGAGAAAACGTGGACCATTGTTGGCATTTATCAGTTTACGGGGCTGCCAGAGGTGTTTGGCTACACCACCTATGAAACGCTGTCTAGTGAGATCAACTCAAAATTCCATGCGTCGTCTTATCGTATTGCAACGCAAGACCACTCGCTAGCCTTTCAGCAAGACCTGAGCGCACAGATTGACGCCCACTTCCAAAAGAATGGGTTCTTAGTTAAAGAAGCGCAAGCCGGTGGCGAATTTAGAGAAACGATGACCGAGCAAATGGACACCATCATTTGGCTCTTGTTGGTCATGGCGCTGCTGACTGCGGTTGTTGGGAGTATTGGGTTAGCCGGTACGCTGAGCATGAACATCCTAGAACGGACGCGTGAAATTGGCGTCTTGCGTGCCATTGGTGGCTACAACAGCATTGTAGTGCGCCTTGTGATGATTGAAGGGCTTATCATCGGCCTGATTAGCTTCTTGTTAGCGGCGGCGGTTTCTTTCCCTATTAGCACAGTGCTTTCGAATGTAATTACGATTGCCATCTTCAAAAGCCCAGCTGACTTCACACTTTCACCAAATGGATTCTTAATCTGGAGTCTACTTGTTGCAATTCTGACGACTGTCGCGAGTCTTGTTCCGGCGCGCAATGCGGCCCAACTTACGATTCGTGAAGTTCTCTCTTACGAATAGCATCTAAGTTATCTTAACTGCGCTATTTAATTAGCGCCCCCCACCAACGCCCCTATCGCGCTATAGCAACAAAGCCTTTCCCCATCTAAGGGTCTATTCCTGCGCCTATTTTCTTTAACATCTCAATAATCCCTTAATCGTGGGCAACATTACATGTGGGGTACTATAAAAGAGGATATATTCATCAGAATTACTATTAGCCTCTACACCCATTATGAATCCCTTCGCTAACGTCGGCTCCTTTTTGTTTACCTTACCGGAAGCACCCTTTGCTAACCGTACGGCAGACATTTATCGACGGGCTAGATTGCTATATATCCTATGCGTCAATAACATTGCATCGCTCATCGGCGTCTCGCTTTATCTAGCATTTACATACCAGAATTATCCAACCTCTTTCATGGTGCTGTTGTTGGTATTGCTATGGGTGATTGGGCCAATCCCGGCAGCGTTGGTGCGTAAAGGGTATTTCGAAACCAGCCGACTGATGTATTGGGCAGCGTTGGTCATTATTGAAGTGGCGTCTATTTGGTACACAAATGGCCGCCTCAGTCCAATCCTAATGGTGGCGCTACTGATGATTATGACGATGACTTCACTGCTCTTTGCGGTAAAGTTCAGCGCATTTACATTATTCGGTTGCGCGGGGATATTGGTCTTGCTATTTCAAGTGCCAAATACCAGCCTCGGCGTTACAAATTCAATCCCGCTTGATACGCTTCCGAATGTACTGCTCGTTTATTATTTGATCCATCTCTTCTTGATTGGCGGCCTCGTCAATGTTGGGTATTTGCAAATGCACAATGCGCTAAATCAAGTGGATAAGCAGCGCAAACAAATCTCGGATAGTGAAGCACGCTACCGTCGTTTTACCCAAACTACAAAAGATACGATTATCGTGCTAGATCAACATGGGGTTATTCAATTCACCAATGATGCGCTCACGCCGATGTTTGGCTATTCTGAAGCAGAAGTTGTGGGCAACACAGTGGCAATGTTAATGCCGCCTGAATTACGTGCATTACATCACAAAGGGTTTGCGCGATATCAAAAGTCTCAACACCGCACACTAGATTGGGACTTCGTGGCAGTACCGGGCTTACACAAGTCTGGCACGAAGATTGATTTAGAAATGTCGTTCACAGAATATCAAGAAGACGACCAACCCTTTTACATCGGCTTTATTCGCAACGTGACTGAACAAAAGCGGGCTGAGGCGGTGTTACAACACTCTTCTAAGATGGAAAGTCTCGGGATTTTGGCAGGCGGCATCGCGCATGACTTCAACAATTTACTGGTAGGCATGCTGGCTCAGGGGTCGCTGGCTAGCCGTAAAATTGGCCTAGATCATGCCGCCAACAAACACATTGAACGCGTCTTATTTGCAGCCAATCGGGCAGCAGATCTTACAAAGCAAATGTTAGCCTATTCGGGCCAAGGTCAATTCACAATTGAAACTATCAACTTGAATACGCTCATTCAAGACAATTTAGCGCTGTTTCAAACTTCAATTGCAGAAAATGTAACGCTCACGACTCATTTCACCGCAGACCTGCCTACGATCAAAGCTGACCCGACACAGATGCAGCAGATTTTTATGAATCTCATTATTAATGCATCACAAGCAATCGACACGCCGCGCGGCACAATCACCATCAATACTGGGCGCATTTATGTACCCATTGGCTACACGCCCCAAAATTACCGTTTGATGAAAGCGCTAGACTCGGGCAACTACGTGATTGTGGATGTAGAGGATAACGGCTCTGGCATGGATGCAAAGACCGTCGACCAAATCTTTGATCCATTCTTTACAACAAAACCCAACGGCACTGGGTTAGGTCTAGCGGCCGTGCTCGGCATTGTTGGCACGCACAAAGGCAGCTTGGCCGTGAAGTCTAGCCTTGGCAAGGGAACGGCATTCCGCATTTACCTGCCCTATGATGCGGTTGCCCACCAGACGCCAATTGTTGAAGAACCCTTGGCAGCGGTATCGCTGGCTAGCTAAACTCCACGCTAGTATTGAGCACTTCAAACCCAATATCGCGGCGATAGTGCGCCCCAGCAAACTCTACTTTCTCAGCCGCTAAATACGCGTTATCAATTGCCGCTCGGAAATCTGCGCCCCAACCTGTCACGCCCAGCACACGCCCGCCAGCACTCAGCACATTGCCATGCAATAGCTTGGTACCGCCATGAAAAACTTCACTGTAATCCGACTTTGCAGCGTCTAGGCCATCGATAGGAATACCTGACGCATACGCATTTGGATATCCATTTGCTGCCATCACAACGCAAGCAGCCGCGTCCGGGTACCAATCAATCTCCACTTCATCCAACGTGCCGTTGATACAGGCTAGGCCAATTTCAATCAAATCAGATTTCAATAGCGTCAGGATTACCTGTGCTTCAGGGTCACCAAAACGGGCGTTGAATTCCAACACTTGTGGTCCCGCATCAGTTAACATCAATCCCGCGTAGAGCACGCCAACAAACGGTGTTCCAGCAGCACGCATGCCATCAATTGTTGGCTGCATAATGGTCTCCATCACGCGGTCAATCAGGCTCTGCGCAACGTTTGGGACTGGCGCATAGGCGCCCATACCGCCGGTATTAGGGCCTAACCCACCATCGCGGAGCCGTTTATGGTCTTGCGCTGTTGGCATTGCTTTGACGGTCTTGCCATCGCTAAATGCCAACAATGACACCTCTACCCCTTCTAAATACTCTTCTATTACAACGGTGCTACCCGCTTTGCCCAAGCGATTATCTAACAGCAAATCACGCAGAGTCAGCTTCGCTTCCGTATGCGTTTGTGGCAAAATTGCGCCTTTGCCATCTGCCAGCCCAGTCGCTTTGATCACAATTGGATAGTCGAGATCTGCCAAGTATTCACAAGCCGCACTGTACTCTGTAAACGCGGCATACCTTGCGGTTGGCAGATTATGTTTCGTCAAGAAATCTTTCGCAAATGCCTTATCCGATTCAATCTGGACCGCTGCCTGGCTTGGCCCAAACACCGCCACGCCTACATCGGAAAGCGCATCGCCCAGACCAGCCGCTAGCGGCTCAGCTGGGCCGATAATAGCCAGCGCAATCTTATTGTCTTCTGCAAAGCGCACCACTTCTGCCGGGTTCTCTAAGTTCAGATTTACATTCTGTCCAAGCATTGCGGTGCCAGCATTACCGGGTGCAATATAGAGTTTTTTGAGTTTGGGCGAGTCGGTTAATTTCCAAGCAATCGCATGTTCACGACCGCCATCACCAATGAGCAAAATATTCATAATAGAGTTGGGTTGGATAGCTACATTGCCGATCAATGCAGTGTCACTCGGATTATACGCGGCACACCAAAATTAAGGAATCACTCATTTTTTGTAACGTAAGGAACCCTACAGTTGTACACTCTAAGCAGAAACACTTTATTACATCCAAGAGGCTTTTGACTTATGACTAAAAACAAACCACTTCTAATTATCGGCGGACTTGTTGCCGTCATCGCTTGTATTGCAGTTGCTGGCATTGGCTGGTGGCTCGGCTCACCATTGTTCCTTGACAACGAAGTTGCCGAAGAATTCCCTTTTGAAATGCCATCAGAGGAAGAAATTGCAGCAATGACTGACGAAGAAAAAGCGGCTGCTGAAGCAGAGCTAGTGGAAGCGTCGGCTGACATGCCAGATACTGAAATGGAAGAAGACATGCCAGAACCAGAAACTGAAGCTGAGACTGCCGAAGATTGGGTCGCAACGAAAACAGGCACGTTTGCTGGCAAAGGCGGCACCTATCAAGGCAGTGGCACCGCCACAATTTATGAAATGGGAGCCGAACGCTTCCTGCGCTTTGATCCATTTGAAGTCACCAATGGCCCTGCCTTGCACGTCTTATTGGTTGCAAATCCAGACGGCACCACGCAAGATGATTTCGGCGATTACGTTGACCTTGGCGAATTGAAAGGCAACATCGGCGCGCAAAACTACGAAATCCCTGCTGATTTAGATTTGTCACTATACAACGGCGTCATTATTTACTGCATGCCTTTCCACGTGACATTTAGCTCTGCTAGCTTTGGTGGATAATCAATAACTAAACATGACTTCGTGGGTTCGGAAGGGAATCCACGAAGTCACACGAAGGTGCACGAAGTGGGGA
>JAHDBW010000370.1 GCA_020630175.1 Anaerolineales bacterium | reverse complement strand
CCCGCCCAGGCCAAAGCTTTTCACCCGCTGAAACATAAACACAGCGTGGCTCAGGCAGGCTGAATGATGTTTTTTTTATAAATTCCAAGATTTTCACCCTTTCATACAGTACACCGTAACGTGTTATCTATATTTACGCGTAAATATTGACAACTTTTACAGGAATCGCGCTATATTGTTAAATCGATTTTAGAGACACAATAGTCATAATATCTTATAATGTTAGCGTCCCTTTCAAGTACTTCACGCAGACCTGTATTAGAGCCACAGCATATGTCTTCGTTCCTAGAGCCAATCCCTACACCTGAGATTTTAAAATCTGCTGTTGAAGCATCCTTAAAATCTATTAACTCCGTTGGTCCATTGCCAATTGACGCCATAAAGTTACTTATTTTAGATCAATCAACGGGGATTAACACACCTGTAGACCGTCTAAACAGTCGCAAGCAACTTACGAACTTTATTCGTGAATTAGGGCATTATGACGCTAAGCAAAGCCATTTACTACACGAGCACTTTTTAAACGGCATATCGATCAAAAAATATGCCGACACTTATGGCCCAAGCAGCCGCTTCACTGTTAACGATCATAAGAACAAAGCACTAATAGCCTTAACAGACTTGATTCTAAACATTGAACGTGAGGGCCGTAAACAGCGCCGGCTTGCACAAAAGAGAACCCTGCTAACGCCGAAGAATCCGGGTATTTTTGGTGTCAACGCCCTGATAGCCAATACCGTAACCCAACTCTGCGCACCAACGGCTGCGCCTGCAATTTGTCTCACTGGCATTGGTGGTAGTGGAAAAACTGCAGTTGCCGATGCAATCGTGCGGCGCGTCATCGATACTGACACCTTCAGAGATGTATTCTGGTTCAGGGCAGACCCTAATCAGGTTGACTTACTAGGCGCATTAGCTGCGCAAGTTGCGCAACGCTTCTTGAAACCTGGGCAAATCCGCAGTAAAGCAGAAAAGCTTGACTATGTCATCAACACACTCAGCACACAGCCTTATCTGGTCATTATAGACAATCTAGAAGGTGACAATAATTTTGCTGAAATTGCGGACTTTATTCAACAGATTTCCGGGGCCTCAAAAGTATTGCTGACTAGTCGCGCCTATCCAGACCCACTGGCCGCAATCAATGTCATCCGTGTACCGCTTAATGAAATAAGCTTTGACGCTGCTGTAGAGCTGCTAACCGCATACGCAACACAACATAACAATCTTGAAATTATTCAAACTGTCCGCGAACAAGCAGAGGATATCTATCTCTATATTGGCGGGCATCCCTTTGCGTTAAAGCTTGTGGTTGGGATGTTGGCGAAAGGCCTGCCGATCAAAATATTCTTAAGCGATTTGTCAATTTGGAGCTTACGGCAAACACAAGATTTATACGACCATATCTACAAAAAGTTATGGACAACCTTACTTTCTCCCTCAGGTAAGGAATTGTTGCGGAGTATGCCCATTGTTGCAGATAAAGGTGGAAAATTAGCAGACATTGAGGTGTACAGCGGGCTACATCCGGTTTTAGTTTATGACGCACTACAGGAGCTAATTGAGTTTGCACTCGTAGAAGAACGCGGTTCACTGACACAGCCTGCTTATGGGCTGCATAGCCTCACCACATCTTTTTTACTGCGCGACATTATTGCCTGGCCCAGCCATTCCAAAGTTTCTAAGCGTTCAGAAGAAAAATTACTTTTTATCAAGGCTATCCGGCGCGCTGTTGAGTTATGGACCAAACGAACAACCGCCGCGAAGCACGCATTTTTAGAGCAAGTACAAGAATTAGATACCATTCGCAACGTTGCCAAATTCGGGCTCGTTGAACCGGACACGCACGCCATAGTTGTTGATTTAGTTAGTAATTCTTTTGAGATTGTGTGGCGCGATGCCGAAGAAGAGGTTTGGCTCACTCTCATCCAAGATGCGATTGCGGTTTGCCCTACCCCAGAAACAAAGGCCAAGCTGCTACAGCAATATGGATATGCCCTGCGTGAAACGCGACAATTTGACGCGGCGGTCAACGCTTATACGCAAAGCTTGGCAATACTAGAGGCTTATCCAGACTATAAAGATCGCTATCGCAACCACATTGGGCTGGCATTATGCTATCGTGCGCAAAAGAGATCTACGCTGCATAAACAACAACTGGCGCTTGCAGCAGCAACGCTCCCGCAGTATGAAGACACGCTCAAGCAAGCAGAGGTGTATGACCGTGCCGGTTGGGTTTATCTTCAACAAGGGAATGTTATGCAAAGCGTGCGGGCCTATAAGCAAGCGTTGCATTTATACGAATCCGCTGGCGATACCAGCCAATACGCAATGGTGCTCATGAACTTAGGGGCAACGTATTATGCCGCCGGGCACGATAACCTGGCTTACATTTACTACGCCAAAGCAAGTGCCTACGCCGATCAAAGCAAAGTCTCAAACTTTGTTTATCTCTATACAGAATATTCGATTGGCTGTTGTTATTTCATCGCTCAGCGCTATGAGGATTGCATTGCCCATTTAACGTATGTTTTAGATGAGCACAATGATCTTTTCCAGCACTCAACGCGCCAATTGTATGAAGACGATATTGCCGAAGCGAAACGGCGACTCGCCGCAGACTAAAACACACTGCCCCCATACGTTGAGTATGAGGGCAATGCAATTGGCACAACTTAGCAGCCGCCAACGCCGCCGCCAGGCATAGTTAAAACTACAACTGTTTTCATCGTGGACCTCCTTCACTTGATGGAGGACCGCTTGGACAGCAGCGCTGCGTAGGGATACCCCTACTTTCCGGAAATGCTTAGCAGCCCAAGGTTGAATTGTGTAGTGTTGATGTGCTTGCCAAGCAAGTTGTCATCAACTGGCCTTATCGTATTGTTTTGCGTGGTAGCTGCCCACCGAAGCTGCTTTAGAATCGCCCGTAAAACGCTTCCGGGTCTGCTAATTTGTGCCGATTCGGCACCTTAAATCAAAAAGAGGCCAGCAACCTTTACGATTGCTGACCTCTTTCTAAATTTGTCTAAGTGATGCTTACAGCGCTTCGACTAATACAGCCGTACCGCCGCCTGTGCCA
>JAHDBW010000369.1 GCA_020630175.1 Anaerolineales bacterium | reverse complement strand
GCACGGGATGACATCATTGCGGCGGTTTTAGCCAGCAGAAATCCTTATCTTGATGCCAATGGCGCTTGCAAATGGGCGTTATGGTTATGGCACCAGGCCAGGGTGGCCTTGCTGCGTACATAACAGAACATTGCGTGATCCAGAACTCTGGTGTTCTAAGAGCTTGCTTAGCCACTAGCCTCAAGCTCATCAAACACGCGCTTGGCAATACGTTGGCAGTTCAGCCCCGCCGGAATGCCGCAATAAATCGACACATGGTGGATGACTGCTTGGATTTCTCCTTTGGTAATCCCATTGCGTAGCGCCCCTTTCAAGTGCAGTTCCCACTCTTCCATACGGTTTAGCGCTGCAATCATTGTAAGGTTCATAAAAGACCGCGTCTTTGGCGGAATGCGTTCATCGCTCCAGCCAAAGCCCCAACAGAACTCAGTAATTACCTCTTGGAAAGGCCGTGTAAAGTCATCGGCATTCGCCAACGAACGCTCCACGTGCGCTTCCCCCAACACCGCCTTGCGCATGGCAAGGCCTTTCTCATATCTTTCCTGATCCATAATTACCTCCGGGGAAGAATGAATAGAGAGAACGTGCCGCGTGCTAGAGAAAGAACGCGTGACTGCTCTTCGCTAGCATAGCAACGTCCTCTCAATTTTTTACGCGCGGGCGCGTTCGTTATTAGGGTCGAAGGCCGCTTCACCGAGCACTTCAGCTGGGATCATGTGGCCTTGCACCATTACTTCGAGCTTGGTGCCGGGTTTGCCAGCGGCTGGTTTTACAAAAGCCCAGTACAGCGGCGCGTTGACACCATAACCGTAGCCACCTGTCGTGATGCTGCCGGTTGTGCTGCCGTTGAACCACACCGATTCACCGCCAACTGGGTCAGCCCCACAAGCGTGCGACGCCGCGTCATCAAATTTGAGATAGGCTAACACCCACTTCTCAACGCCGTGTTCAGCTTCGTGCTTGGTTACCTCTGACCCTAGATAGTCTTTATCCATGCGCGCAAAGTTGAGCAGGCCAACTTCAGCCAAGGTGACTTCGTTGGTCAGTTCGCTGCCAGAACGGTAGGCTTTTTCCATGCGCATGCTGTTCAGCGCTGCCGAGCCAAAGTGCACCATGTCTTTTGGTTCACCCGCGGCCACTAGCGCGTCGTAGACAGTTTCCATGCCTGCCATTGGAATATGCAGTTCCCACCCTAACTCGCCGCCATAACTCACGCGTAAAGCGCGGACGTCTACGCCAGCCACAGTGATGGTTTGCATCGTTAGCCAGCGGAAATCTGCATTGCTGAGCGACGCATCGGTACACATTGCTAAGATGTCGCGGCTCTTTGGCCCGGCAATGGCCAGCACGCCATACGCTTCAGACAAATTGGTGATGGTGATGTCTTCATCGTCACGTTTTTCAAAGGTCATCCAATCCAGCAATGCTTGCTCGCGCACGGCAGCGTTGACTAAGTAGAAATGATCTTTTGCCACCGTTGAAACAGTGACTTCATGTTCCACCCGGCCACCAGCGGTCAGCATGTGTGAAAGGGCCATCGCGCCGACTTTGTTGCGGATGCGGTTGGCGTTGATACGGTTCAAGAAACTGTGTGCATCTGGTCCGCTCACGTCAATCTTGCCAAAGGCGTTGAGCTGCGCAATCCCCGCGTTTTTACGGACACCGTTCACCTCTTGCCCCACAATGTCAAATAGCTTGGTGCGGCGGAAGCTGTGGATGTGTTCGCGTGGCACGCCTTCAGGGGCATACCAAAACGGACGATCCCACCCGTACACTTCAGAGAAAACCGCGCCTTTTGCGGCCAGCTTGTCATATAGCGGCGCAGCCTTGAACGGACGGCAGTCTGGGCGATCTAGACCCGGATATGGGATTTCGTGGCGGAGCAGATAGTCTTCGTACGCTTTTTCAATGCGCCACTTTTCATCAGTCCACTTGCCATAACGGCGTGGGTCAAAGCCGCGCATAGAGATATCAGCTGCGCCGTGTACCATCCATTGCGCCAGATACTTCGTTCCGCCCGGTCCCCAGCCAATGCCAATTTGCGTGCCACAGCACAGCCAGTATTTATCTAGCCCCGGTGCTGGGCCAAGCAGCATCGCACCATCTGGCGGATGCGTGATAGCGCCGTGAATGACTTTTTGAATCCCTTTGTCGGCCAAAATCGGCATGCGATCAAAGGCGTTGATAAGCCATGGTTCAATGCGGTCGTAGTCGGCTTCAAATAGTGGGTGCTCAAGTTCCCAAGGCACGTGCTCATCCCAAACGGAGTTCGGATTGGCTTTTTCATAAATCCCAATCAAGCCCGCGTCTTGCTCCATGCGGATGTAGCCAGAGACCAAGCGGTCATCACGTACCACGGGCAGCTCTTTGCCGTTTTCTTTCATCTCGATGAATTCAGGTACCGGCTCGGTCACAAGGTAGTGATGCGTCATGTTGGTAATGGGCAGATCCAGACCGACCCATTCGCCAACTTGGCGGGCATAGCAACCTGCCGCATTGACCACAATTTCGCACAGCCAGTCGCCTTGCTCAGTTTCAACTAGCCATTCGCCATTGGCTTGGCGGGTGGTGTTCAACACGCGGTTACTACGGATGACCTGCGCCCCCATATCACGTGCGCCTTTAGCAAACGCAAACGCCGCCCCAGCGGGGTCAACGTGGCCGTCTTCTGGGGTGTGCAGCGCGGCAATCACGCCATCTAAGTTGTAAAACGGATGCAGTTCGCGGATTTTTTCTGGCCCTACAATCTCCATCGGGTGCCCAAGAGCACGTCCCAAAGAGAGCGTCATTTTGAGCCAGTCTAGCTCTGCTTCTTCATACGCCAAACGGAAGCTGCCACAGCTATGGAAAGAGACAGCTTGGCCAGTTTCTTCTTCTAGCTCTTTGTACTTCTGAATGCCATAGCCCACCATTTTTGCGTACGCGTAGCTAGACACAGAGTGTGTAATTTGCCCGGCGGCATGCCAAGTAGAGCCTGAGGTGAGTTCAGCTTTTTCAATAAGAACCGAGTCTGTCCACCCTTCTTTTGCAAGATGGTAGAGCAAACCACAGCCCATAATCCCGCCGCCAATAATGACGACCTTCGCAGTCTTCGGTGCAGTTGTCATA
>JAHDBW010000368.1 GCA_020630175.1 Anaerolineales bacterium | reverse complement strand
GCGTCTAGAAAGTTGATAAACATTGTGTTCTATCGCTTAGCTTGATGCATATCAACCACTCCACGGAGAGGTTCTACTAGGCCCTGCTGAAACGCATCACGCACTTAGCTGTAGTGTGCCGGTCGTGATACCAGACGTGGCCTCTAACGGGACGCTTAGCGTAAAGCAACTGCCTTGCCCCAAGCCCGCCGAGCGCAGGCTTAAGGACCCATCTAGCATTGATGCAACTTGCTTCGCGACATAGAGACCAATCCCTAAGCCAGTAATGGTTTCGGCATTGGTGCCACGTTCTAACAAGTCAAAAATACGCGTTTGTTCTTTGGCGGCAATTCCAATCCCACTGTCACAGACATCAATCTGGAGCTGCGTCGCTTTTACATGGAAGGTGAGATAGATTTCAGCCGCACTGTATTTGAGCGCATTATCAACCAATTGATGCAGGACGTTGTAAATGGCGATCTTGTCGGTAAATATTTCACGCGAGGCAGATACCCCCAGCGGATTGATCTGAATGCGATCAGGCGACTTAGATTGCGTGATGAGGTGCTGACATAAAGACTGATACAGATCGGACATGGGCATGCGTTCAGGGATGACCATATTGATCATGGTGTCCCGCGTGCCAACGGTTTCTACATCCTCAATTAGGGTGCACAGGTGCTCTACCGACATACAAACGTGTGAAAAATAGCGCTGTCGTTTTTCTAGCGTCAGCCGATCTGAATATTTATCTAGCAGGCTCAGCGAATTCTTGATAATCGTGAGCGGCGTGCGGAATTCATGCGAGATTGTGGTGATAATCCGAGAGCGCATGTCGTTTAATTCACGCTCTTTATCTAATGAAACGGAGAGCGCCTGCGCAAGCTGGGTTTCACGCTGCAACGAAGCGCCTAACGCTTCAGACTGCTGCTGCATTGTTTTCAACGCCTCGCGTTCACGTTCCAAAGATGCGGCTAACGCTTCAGATTGCTGTTGCATTTGGTGCAGCGACTCGCGCTCGCTTTTCCACGCCCCTTGCAGTGCGCGCAAGATTGTTGTGACAGATACGGTCAAAAACACCGCCACAAACGTCCAATCAGAAACAAGCGCCACAAGCTCCGCATGCGCCAGCCCGGCATGATCATAGAAGCTATTTGGCACGGACCACCGCCCGCGAATAATTGCCAGCCCGGTGAGATACAGCGTTGTTGCGCTAAACAGAAAGGCTACAACACCGGCAACCGTCCCGCGAAAGATCAGCACAAACAAACAAAACGTCAGGAAATAAAGCCGACTATCGTCTGAAATGCCAAAATTGAAGAGTTCTACCAAAGACAGCGTTAGGAACATGATGATGCCTAACGTCACTTTGCGTTCAAACCCTAAGCGCTTGGAAAACGCCAAATAAAACGCGAAGAATAACAGCCCCGTATAAGCCGCCAATACGCCGGGCGTTACCCCAATGCCAAACACAGCCACGACATAAATCACCGCCCCCAGCACCATTACGGTGCGCATCATTGCATCTAGAATGCTTTCACGGGCTTGCTGCAACACCTGTGAGACATCTGAACTGGGCTCTATTGAAAACTTGAACGGCGTAAAAAACTGGAAGACTGATTGCTTGTTGAAAGACGACATTGATAAAACGACGATGCGAATAGCGGTGTCACTCACAATAAAAGTGACTAAAAAAATCCGATTAGAATAAAATTTCCGGTCTACAAGTTATCACAATGCAGTACGAAAATCTATTATTTAGAAATTTTATAACAAAACTCATACCCTCGATGCCTTTTGAAAACCAAAAAGCAAACTTGATTAGTAAATCTATGATTAACCACACTGTTTGATCACGCCGCCTTGCATTTACAAGATCCACTCATCTGCCCCTCAAGCGCAACTCACTTTCCACTTTTCTACGTCAATTACACTCTGAGCATGCGAACCTTATTCATTAGCCTCCTTTGTCTACTTACGTTTGGCTTAGTTGCCTGTAGCGCAACGCCAGAACTTACGCCCACCGCCGTTTCTGTGGCAGATGCACCCGCAACGGCCACCGAGCGGCCAGAACGCACGCCACTGCCAACCAAAACGCCAGTCGCGCTTGTAAGCCCAGAAGAAATGTTGCCCTTACTTTTAGAAGACAACATCGCCAGCGTAACCGCCCGCTTTGACCTTATTCGTGAAACCGGCGATGAGCAGTACATCCCAGTTCTGATTGAAATGATGCGCGCTGGCCAAATTGGCATCTTGCAAGCCGGAGCCCGCGCCGAGCTAGTCTTTGCGTTAGAAACGCTCAGCGGTGAAAACTTTGGCTACAGTTGGGGCGACTGGATTGAGTGGTACGGCAACACCGATATCACCCCACCGGACGGCTTTACCGAATGGAAAGGCGAGATCCTAGCGCGGGTCGACCCTGAATTTGTACCGTTCTTTACTGAAAATCAGGACGCCTCATTCCGCATTGAAGAACTGGTCTGGGGTGGCGTGCTGGTGGATGGCATTCCGGCGTTAGACCATGCGGCCCAGATTGATGCCGCCGCCGCGACCTACCTTGACCCAGAAGAACCCGTATTTGGGCTTTCGATCAATGGCGATCAGCGTGCCTATCCATTGCGCATTATCGACTGGCACGAAATGGCCAATGACACCGTGGGCGGCACGCCCGTCTCGATTGCGTACTGCACCTTGTGTGGCGCAGCAGTGGCCTATAACGGCAACGCCAGCGACGGCACTGCCTACGACTTTGGCTCTAGTGGATTTTTATACCGCTCTAACAAGCTGATGTATGACCGCCAAACGCGCACCCTGTGGAATCAGCTCACTGGGGAACCAGTGATGGGCGAACTCGTCGGCACCGATGTGGAGCTGGATATTCTGCCGATTGTGCTCACCAGTTGGGGCGACTGGCAAGCCCAACACCCAGACACCACCGTGCTAGACATCAACACCGGACACAACCGCACCTATGAACTGGGCGCAGCCTACGGCGACTACTTTGCCTCCGCTGGCACCATGTTCCCAGTCTGGCAACGCAGTGACCTGCTAGCAGACAAATCGCACATTTATGCCCTGCGCGTAAACGGCGAGCCGAAAGCCTATCCGATTGAAACGCTGGTTGAAGAAAAAATTAGCCACGACAC
>JAHDBW010000367.1:1526-3143 GCA_020630175.1 Anaerolineales bacterium | reverse complement strand
TTTTTTTAGAGGAGTAAGCCTATGTTAATTGGACAAGTAGCCGCAGAAGCGGGCCTTGCCACCTCAACCATTCGTTACTATGAAAGTATCGGGTTGTTACCAGATCCACAGCGTATTAATGGGCGGCGGGTATATGATGCAGCAGTTATTCAGCAACTAAAAATGATCCGCGTAGCGCAAAGTGCGGGCTGGTCTTTGGCTGAAATTCGGGGAATGTTCGTTGGCGCGACAACGTACAAAGCGCAGGCGGCAGCATGGCAGGCGCAAGTGCCAGTGAAGCTAGCTGAGCTTGATGAGATTATTGCCCAAGCTCGTCAGATGCAGGCTGTTCTGCAAGCAAGTCTGGACTGTGGGTGTGAAACGTTAGCAACGTGCGCTCTGATTCACTAGTGTTTATTTGCCTCAACTAACGTTTTCAAAAGCGCTAAATTTCCGGCGACTTCTACACGGCGGTCTTCAATAAATTGGGCATTGACCATGCGTGCAAAAGGGCTGTTGGCCGGAGGCGCCACCACGCCAGACTGAGTCACTACCGTGCCGTCTGCGTTTTCTTCCAAGGTCAAACGCCATGTCATCCGCATGACATCGCCTTTACGGGCGGGTAAGCGCGCCTCCCATGCAATATCAGTTGGCGCATTTAGCGCAGTGATGGTCGCAATAGAGTTGTGCTCCATACCGTAAATTAGCCGAAAGATCGGCATGATTAGCCCAAATAGCAATTTCTGAATTGCAGGCATGTCACGCGGTACCCCTTCTGCTGTAGAAAACTGACTCCCAACAACGATAGGGCCAGCTTGGAGTGGTGTTAGCGCTGTCGGTTGATGATTCCACTCAATATGGCGCGGGAAATCAGCTAAATACGCATACAAATCAGCAATGGGCGCATTGATATTGATTGAAGTTTGAAATAAATTTGGCTCCATTGCTATATCCTAAGCGCAGTGCAAAATATTTGCTATGTTTGACGCAAAATGGCATGTGTGCGTTGTATTGATACTGATTGGCATTGCCAATTTCAGTCAGAAATAAAAGATATTGGGAAGCTTGCATATCAGGCAAAGGAAGGATAGAAATGGAAGAACGAATTATTGAAAAGAGTAAGGCCAAAACGCTGGGGATAGCATTAGGCATTCCATTCTTGGTTGGTTGTGTATTGAGCGTATTACTAATGGGCGATCTAGGGCTAGGTGGGGCGCTCTTATTGTTTCTAGGCGTGTTTGGGATTTTGGGCGGACTGCTGTTTCTGATTTCTGGCGGCCGCAAAATTTTTGATGGCAAACCGGGTATTGTTTTCAACAGTGAAGGCTTTACTGATAACTCAAATGGGTTGTCGCCTGGGTTTGTGCCATGGAGTGAAGTGACAGACATTGGCGCCTATACACCGCGGCAAGGTGCAGACAGTGTCTTGGTATTTGTTAAGGATAATGAGAAATATTTAGAGACCGGTTCCTCAATGGCAAAAATGACAAAGAAGGCCAATGCTAAGCTGGTTGGGACGCCAATTCTTGTGGGGTCAACTGGGTTGAAAATTTCGTTTGAAGATTTGCTTGCAGTTTTCAAAGGATATTTAGCACTAGCGCAGGCCGAAGCCGCTGAGCAAGTTGAGATTGCTGCCCA
>JAHDBW010000367.1:0-1426 GCA_020630175.1 Anaerolineales bacterium | reverse complement strand
GCAGAGTAGCGCGCCTAATTGCAACCTGAAATCGAAATGCTGCGATGAATTCGCAGCGTTTTGATTTAAAGGCGACGCGCTATGAAATCAAAGGCTGTTGAGAGCGGTGAAGACCGTTATACTACAGGGACAAATTCGCTTATCAATCAGGATATTTTTTATGGAAAACAATACCCCTATGTTCTTCTTTGCAGCCATTGGCTTTCTTGTCGCTGGGCTGCGTGAGTATAGTTACAATGTCTCAATCGCAATTGGCCTGCTCATCTTGGCGTTTGTTTGTTTACTCGTGGGCGTAATGCGCATGCGCAAAGACAGTGCCAATAAATAATTAGGTCTTAGACAAGATGAAACTTACCGACTTCAAGGCATTAACCTTTGACTGTTACGGCACGCTAATCGACTGGGAAAGCGGCATGATTGCAGGCCTAAAGCCACTGACCGATCAGCTAAGCCCCGCGCTAACGCGTGATCAGGTGTTAGAAGCCCATGCGCGGCACGAGTCAGGCCAACAAGCGCAAACGCCAAGCAAGAAGTATTCAGAATTGCTGGCAATTGTGTATCGGCGACTGGCAGAAGAGTGGGGCATTCCGGTTTCTGTCGCAGACTGCCAAGCCTATGGCGCGTCTGTCAAAGATTGGCCGGCCTTTCCAGACTCTGCCGAAGCGCTACAGTATTTGAAGCAGCACTATAAGCTAGTGATTTTGTCTAACGTAGATCAAGAAAGCTTTGCGGGTAGCAATGCGCGCCTACAAGTGGCGTTTGATGCCATCTATACCGCAGAAGATATTGGGAGCTATAAACCAGCTGATGCCAATTTTGATTACATGTTGCGCATGCTCAAAACGTTAGGGCTTGAAAAAGCCGATATTCTGCACACCGCAGAGAGCATGTTTCATGACCACGCGCCCGCAAATCGACATGGTCTAGCCAATTGTTGGATCTATCGGCGGTATGAAAAAGAGGGCTTTGGCGCAACCATGCATCCGGGCGACATGCCAACGTATGACTTCCAATTCACCAGCATGGCCGCGCTTGCTGAGGCGCACCGCGCTGCGCTTGCAGAATAGCCGATGTCGACCGTTACCACTTACAACCTGCACATGACCGACCCAGCGCAACTGCGTGCAAAAACCGAGTCGCACGGCATGCAGGTGCTGGAAACGCAGCACAAGCAATTTGCCTATAACCGCTTTTTATATACGTGGATTGGCAAAGACTGGCACTGGTTTGACAACCTCGGTTGGACCGACGCTGAGTGGCAAGCCTATGCCGAAGCCGATAACTTGCGCACGTGGGTAGGGTATGTTGACGGGACACCCGCCGGATACTTTGAACTCCGAATGCAGCCGGATCAGGCGGTTGAAATCTTGACTTTTGGCCTCGCTGGCCCGTTTATTGGCAAAGGCTACGGCGGCTACTTTCTATC
>JAHDBW010000059.1:13346-19499 GCA_020630175.1 Anaerolineales bacterium | reverse complement strand
GGGATCCCTTTACCGCCTGTGCAGTTTTCAAGACCAGCGCTTTAAGGGGAGCCTGAGCAAGCAGTGCATAAAGCGTTATTTAGGTCTTTCGAACTTGCACGGGATGACATCATTGTGGCGGTTTTAGCCAGCAGAAATACTTATCTTGATGCCTATGCCTCTGTTTTAATTTGTGTTGTCTGGTAACGCCTCGAGCGTCTGCAAATATTCCCAAATCGCTTCGGCTTCTACGTCGGTCATGCTGGAATAAAGCGGCCACGGCATTTCGGGGCTTAGCACCGTTCCGCTTGGGGTTTGGCCGGTTTGTAACGCGGCGTTGAACTCTGCAAACGTCCAGTCATTGGTGATAGTGGTGAGATTTGGCCCTAACGGCGAATCGAGCTGCCCCGCATTGCCTGCAAAATTCTCCGCATGGCACGAGGTACACGATGAGATGTTGATCATGTATTCACCACGTTCTACCGTGATCTCTGCCGCCGGTGCAGCCCCACCAACCGCCGCATGATCGACTGAACTTGCGGCCCAACTGTCGTAGGCCAACACGCCAAAAATAATGGTGCCTCCAAACTGTAAGTCACGCGGTCCCCAGTCACTATCTACGGCTGGAACCTGTTGCAAATAGGCAATCAGGTCGCCTAAGTCGTCATCGCCATAGTGGGCGTAATGGTCAGACGGCATAGTCACTATTGTGCGGCCATCTTGCGCAACGCCGTGCCGGATGGCAAGTTCCCAATCTTCAGCGGAATAGTCTGCGCCAATGCCGCCCGTGCCAGACGTGAGATTGGGTGCAGGAATATAGCCAATGGGCGCTTCATTGACAAAGATTTCGCCGCCTAAGTTGCCCGTGTGACAGCCTGTACAAGAACTAATTTGCGCCAAGCGCTGCCCGCGTTCAATGGCTTCTGCATCGGTTGGCACGGCGACAGGATTGCCCGTAACAGCAGGGGCTGTTTGCAAGCGCCGTTTGCCAGTCGAGTAAAGCGCAAAGATCCCAATAGCGAAGATAGTAATTAGACCCAATAGCGTTAGGCCTATTATTTTTCCAAGCGAACGTTTTTTAGCAGGGGTGGTTGGGGGGCTCGTGGGCGGCAATGGTGGCGGTGGTTGTGATGCAGCCACTGTCGCCGCATTGGTCTCATTTGATATAGGCACATCGGTTACAGCCTGTTCAGCTGAGATCTCTTCTGCGGCTGGGGTGGGGTCCTCTATTGGCTCCATGTCTGTGTTCCTCCTGTGAAACATACGCGTAAGCACCTTTGTAAAGCAGTATAGAGAGCCGCAAAAAAGCAAACAATAGGCTGTTGGCTAGAGCCTAGCGGGCCACTTAGACTAAAAAGTAGCGGAAAGGCCCACTTCAGGTTTGAATGGTTTTATGCGCGTTGATTTACAGTTGGATTTTGACGCCACGCAACAGTACATGCGCGCCAGTGCGGATGACCCGTATGAACAGAAGTGAAATTAAATAAAAACGCCGCTCAACCGAGCGGCGCTTTTACTTAGACATGCGTGAAAAAAGATGCTGCTAATGCCCCATCGCCTCAGCTAAGGACTCATCATGCGCGGCAACTTGGGCTGGGTCAACAAGGGCAACTTTGTACATCAGGTACAGCGAGCCAGTTGCAAAGGCCACGCCCAGCACAGACAAAATAAATGCCAAGGCGTTGGTTGTGAACAGCGGGAAGCGGGCAAAGATCAGCGCAATGATCAGGCTACTTTCAAAGGTCAGTACTAAGAATTCGCCATGCCCCATAATCGCTAAGATCAGGAACAGCGCATCGATAATGATAATGCCGGTAAAGA
Organism: Anaerolineales bacterium; assembly: GCA_020630175.1. GTDB lineage: Bacteria > Chloroflexota > Anaerolineae > Anaerolineales > UBA6668 > JAHDIM01. The sequence continues at coordinate 17,699 of JAHDBW010000059.1, read as the reverse complement.
TCAGGCGAATGAATTCAATTTCATCAAACGAGCCTTGGATGAGCAGCATGTTGACCAGTACGAATACAGTCAACAACAATACAAGCAATTGTTTATAAGCGTTGACGCGTTGCCCGGCTTTATAAGGTTTTAGCGCGTCGCTAGCCGACATTTTGCGGAACAAATAAATCAGCACCACCAGCACAATAATTGCCACAATTTTGATCACGGCTTCTTGTACACTGCTGCTAAATTCACCGTCGGCCACGTAACCGCTGACCTTGGCAAACTTCTTGAAGAAGCTGCGCACAATTACCAAGACCACAATTTCAAACTGCCGCCGCGCAGAGAGCAAGTTGCTGTCTGGAATGGTGGCAATCAACTCTAGCAACTCTTGCAGCAAAATTACCCCAAACGGAATAGACAAGTTAGCCAAGGCTTCAACTAGAAACGTGTCTAGCTCAGCAACGGGGTGCACCGTTGCGGCTAAGCGGAACAGGCTGACTGCATACAGCACGAGCGCAACCAGAACAAACAGGGGCTTTGAGCGGTGCTCAAGCCATTCAATGGCGTGGGGAATAGTGTTGATCGTCATAAATGTATTCTAACGCGGTTATCACAGCAGGTGAATTGTTACTTTTGATACATAACGCAACCGCATCGCGCGTGCCCAGCAATACGGGCAGTTGTGCTAGGATCATCGGCGACGCATTCATCTTTTTAGCGATTGTGGTTTATGCGCTGAAACACTAATATTTTCGGGTTGAGTCTATCTGGGCCAGCTTGGCTTATTACATCCTCTATTTCCTTATGACAACACTCACAAACACATTTGATCACTGGATTCGCACAGATTTCAAAGCCATCAATACGCGGCTTGAGGCACAATATGCCACGCTGGAAGATCGCGCGGCAGTTATTGGCGTGGGGCAGGCGGATAAAGACCTGCTCGTGGCGGAAGGCAATAGCATCATTCGGCAACTGCTAGATGAGGGCAATACCGATGGCGGCTTTGAACAGGCCTTTGATTTACTCGGCAACGTTGGCCTTTATATGGCCGCCTGCCGCCGCCATGAGATTACCAATCCAGAGCGGCAGAAAAAGTCGCCGCTGGTTGATGCATCCGCGTTAGCGCTGCATATCGCGGCTTCAATTGGCGTCACGCCACGCTTTGCAACGGCGCATTTATGCACACACAATCGGGCGGTGAACGGCTTGTATCGCAGCTTTACCAGCTTGCCAGAAGAAAAGATTTTCATCGACTACAACACCAAAGGGATTGTGGCCTACCAACGCGCTGCCGATGCTTTGCTCAAAATCTTGCCATTGGGGATTTCGCACCCCGCAACATATGATCTGCTGGTGGTGTGCCGCGATGCGTTGCAAGCGGTGGCAGCTTCAAATGCAGAGTTGTACACGCTGCTTGATCCGCAAAAGTTCTTTTATAACGTCCGCCCCTATTACAAGCCCTACCGCGTTGGCTCGCAAATTTATCGTGGCGCAAACGCTGGCGATTTTGCAGGCATCAATATCATCGATCTGTTGCTAGGCTTGTGTGAGGCTAAACATCCATCATACTCGCGTCTGTTGGTCGAAAAGTTCTTATTTATGCTGCCCGCAGACCAGCAAAGCTTGCAAAACTGCATGCGCATGAAAAGCCTAATGAATCGCTTTTTGGAGCAAATTGAACAGGCCAGCGAACCGTGGTATCAAAAGAATTTGGGCATGTTCTTGGAAGCCTGCGCACAGCATGGCGTTACCGCAAGCCAACATCATGATCAGCTGGTGAAGACGTACATTGTTGCACCAACCAAAACGATGAATCAAAAGCATATGGGGCAAATTACGGCCAGTGGGCCACCGCTAGCCGCGTTAGTGCAGTCCCTAGCTAATTTGCGTGATCAGCGCCTCGCCGCCCCGCGTGATGATATCCCCACGCGTTATGTTGACGTCCTTGCGCTGAAACACACGCTTGAAACCGCACAATAAGATGAATTACAAAGCAGATTTTCACCTTGGTACCGGCACTTACTTTCTCAATCACTCGGTTGGGCTACAGCTAAAACGGACCGCTGCGCAATTCGAGCAAGCCTATCTGGCCCCGTGGCAAGCGGCAACGGGCGGTATTTGGCCAGCTTGGTTAGCCGGGATCGATGGGTTCAACGCCGCCTTGGCAACCTTGTTCAACGCCGATCAAGCGGGCTTTTGTCCGCAACCAAATGTGTCTAGCGGGCTAACAAAGTTAGTCATGGCGCTGCCACGCTTGCAAACTGAAAAGGCCAGCGTCTTGATGAGCGAGATTGACTTTCCGACCATTGGTTTTGTGCTACAGCACGCGTTGCCAAATGGTGCGGACCAAATCCGCTTCATTCCGCAAGACTGCGATGTGACGGACCCTGCCGTGTGGGAAGCGCACCTAACAGCCGATGTTGGTGCTGCATTTATCAGCCACGCCTATTCCAATACTGGCCAACAAGCACCACTGGCTGCCCTGATCCCCACGCTGCAAGCGCACGACGTGCTGACGATTATTGACGTGGCGCAGTCGGCGGGCATCATCCCGCTGGATTTTGAAGTCCTAGCGCCAGACTTTGTGGTTGGCACCTGTGTGAAATGGCTGTGCGGTGGCCCCGGCGCGGGCTATTTGTGGATCAATCCCACGCAAATTGCCGCGTGCCAGCCTAAGGATGTTGGCTGGTTTTCGCACGCCGCGCCCTTTGAATTTGACATTCACAATTTTGACTACCATCCCACCGCGTTGCGCTTTTGGGGCGGCACGCCATCCGTTGCGCCGTATCTGATTGCGACCGATAGCATCAACTATTTCAACGCAATCGGTAGTCAGGCACTGCGCATGCATAACCAAGCCCTGATTGATCAACTCTCAGCCGCTGTGCCAGACGCCGTGGTCTCGCCGCGCCAAACAGCTTTGCGTAATGGCACGGTCGTGCTCAATGTTGGTGCCCGGCAAGCGGATGTGGTTGCCGCGCTAGATGCTAATGCCATTCACGTTGATCAGCGTGTCACCGGCATGCGGGTGTCGCCGCATATTTACAATGATGAAGCCGATGTTGCGCGCTTCGTTGAGATTGTGAAAGGTGGGTAAATAAATTTGCCGTTGCTGCACGTGGCCTGGCGCTATGACAACCCCTCCGCATCAATGGCATACTTTTACAAGGGGTCGCTACGCGAACTGCGCAAGTATTGCGTCTAGAAGGCAATTTCCGCCACTTAATTTGATGCAATGCTCTTTAGCGCCGTAGCATACTTTATAAAAAAGACAGGTTCCGTTAGACTGTAATAAGACACAATGCGTAATGTGTGTAGTGTGTTGAGGTAAATTTCAGCAATGACGCTTTCAAAAGAACAAATTCGAACACGACTTTCGGCAGAATTGCCGCGTTTAGGCGCCGCATATTCTGTAAAAACGCTGCGTTTGTTTGGATCCTTCACGCGCGATGCACAAACAGCGGCTAGTGATGTTGATCTACTTGTGTCGTTTGAAGAAAAACCAAGCTTGCTGACATTTCTTGCACTAGAAGAAGAGCTGTCTGGATTGCTTGAGATGCCGGTTGACCTTGTTTTAGAGTCAGCCTTACGACCGGAGTTAACGCCTTACATTTTGCCGGACGCTGTGATGATATGACGCCCAAACCGTTGTACACGCATTATCTAAAAGATATTCAGATAAATGCAGATCTAGCAATTTCATTTTGCGAAGGACTAGACCTCTTTTCGTTTGCGGCTGATACGCGTACTTCAATGGCTGTAATTAGAGCATTGGAAGTTATTGGTGAAGCTGCAAAGAATGTTCCGCCAGAAATACAGATGCAGTATTCAACGGTCGCTTGGAAGCCAATGTCTCGGATGCGAGACAAGTTAATCCACCATTACTTTGGCATAGATTTAGAAGTTGTCTGGAGAACAGTTCAAGAGGATTTGCCTGTGCTACGGAAAGAGATCAGCTTAATACTGTCAGAGCTGAACATCGACTAAAACGCTGCTCATATGAGTGGCGTTTTATTTTTATAAAATGACAAGCGATTTTTATTGCGATGAGGTGTTTTCTGGAAAGACACCAGTGAACGTTGTGCAAGAGACTGATAATGTGTTGGCCTATCACCACACAAAACCAGCGTATCCGGTGCATATTGTGGTGGTGCCCAAAGTGCATATCCCGTCTCTCACAACTCTTGGCGGGCACCCAATTGCATTGGTTTATGAAACCTTAGATGTGGTGCGCAGCGTTGCCGCACAAGTTGAAGCAGACCATGGAAAATGCCGCGTCGTAACCAATCTTGGTGCTTATCAAGATTCAAAGCACTTACATTTCCATGTGATTGCGGGCGCTATGCGTGCTAAGTAGACATACCT
>JAHDBW010000059.1:3571-13246 GCA_020630175.1 Anaerolineales bacterium | reverse complement strand
TTTATCTCAACAGTCAGTCCCAAACACAAATACGCATTACCCCTTACGCATCACCCTCCGTCTTCAACCCTTCAATAATCATTTCCACAATCTTGGTGTAAACCGCTTCCACATCTGTGTCTAGCAGTTGCCGGCGCAGTGGGTGGCTAAAGAGCATAATCGCCCCATGCATAGCGGCCCAGAAGATGCCGGTGCGGTCGCGCGCGCGACCGGGGTGGAACTCGCCGCTGGCAACGCCTTCCCGCATGGAGCGGGTGATCCATGCTAATGACGCGCTGGACGCGTCAAAGATTTGATCGTTGATTTCTTGGCTAACTGAATTTTCTAAGCCACCACGGTCATACGCAGAGACCAAGCGGTAGTAAGACGGATGGTCTTTAGAAAATTGAAAATAGGCCTTTGAAAGCTGGCGAATGCGGTCTTCAGAGCTGAGTTGCTGCTCTTCTGCGTAGCCGTCTTTGAGATACTCGCCCAGCACATTGATCCCTTCTAACAGCAGTCCGGCAATCAGCGTTTCTTTGTTAGGGTAGTACAGGTAGACCGTCCCTTTGGCGATCTTGGCGTTTTTTGCAACGGCTTCCATGCGGATGCCCTTGATGCCTTTGGTGAAGTACAGCTCCCGCGCAGCATCTAAGATCGACAGGCGGCGTGCTTCGGGATCGTGATCACGACGGGTTGCCATTAGTGAATTACCTCAAAGGTCACGTCAGGATACTTTTGTTGGCAGTGTTCCAAGTCATATTTAGAGCGGAACAGCGCCACAAGCTTGTTGTCGCGGTCAGTGGCTTTGACCACGCCGTAGCCCCATGGCAGCGCGTCGATGTCGGCGTCAGTGCCTTCAACCCAGCGTGAAATCTGCCACGGTTGTGCTTCCAGAACGGTATCGACGTTATATTCGGCCTTGAGGCGCGCAATCACCACATCAAATTGCAGCTGCCCAACCACGGCCAAAATTGGCGTGCGTTGGATGCTGTCTGCGCGGTAGAGCACTTGCATGGCTCCTTCTTTTTCAAGCTGCCGTAAGCCCTTCAAGAAATTCTTTTGCTTGCTGATATCGGTATTACGCAACATGGCAAAGTGTTCTGGATCAAAACGTGGAATGGCGTCAAACTTGATGTTCTTGCCGCTATGGAGCGTGTCGCCAATCGCAAAGTCTTTGTTTGGCAGGCCGATAATGTCGCCGGGATAGGCGTCTTCCACCACGTGACGTTCGTCTGCAAAGAAAGTGTACGGGCTAGGCAGCCGTAGATTTTTGCCACTTTGCGGATGTTTGACCGTCATGTTCCGTTCGAACTTGCCGGAGCAAATGCGCATATAAGCCACACTGTCGCGGTGTTTGGGGTCCATGTTGGCTTGAATTTTGAAAACAAAGCCGCTGAACACGTCATCACTTGGATTGATCAGGCCACCTTCCGTTTCATAGCTGGCAGGCGGTGGTGCCACCTCAACAAAGGCATTCATAAACAGCTCAACCCCAAAGTTGGTGAGCGCGCTGCCAAAGAAGACCGGCGTTTGCTGACCGTTCAGCACTTTGGCGGGGTCAAAATCTAACCCGAGGCCTTCAATCAATTCAAGCTGTCCATCAAGGTTTTCAAGTTCGTAATCACTGAGCGTTGAACGGATGCGTTCATCTTCAATGGTGGTGATCAGCTCGGGCGAGATGGTCTGGTTGCGTGAGGTGCGGTCAAACAAGTGCACGTCTTGGCTTGCCAAATCGTACACGCCCATAAAGCTTGGGCCGCTCCCAATGGGCCAGTTGACGGGCACCGGCTCCATGCGCAGCACGGTTTCTAGCTCGTCTAGCAGCTCTAACGGATCTTTCGACGGACGGTCCATCTTGTTGATGAAGGTGAAGATTGGAATGCCACGGTCGCGGCAAACTTCAAAGAGCTTTTTGGTTTGGGCTTCAATCCCTTTCGCGGCATCTAGCACCATCACCGCGCTATCCACAGCAGACAGCGTGCGATAGGTGTCTTCAGAGAAGTCCGCGTGACCTGGGGTGTCAAGCAAGTTGACCACGTGGCCGTTATACGGGAACTGCATCACTGTTGATGAAATCGAGATCCCGCGTTCTTTTTCGATGCTCATCCAGTCAGACCGGGTTGAGCGTTGGTTGCGGCGAGCGCGTACGCTCCCGGCAAGGTGAATCGCCTTCCCGTAGAGCAGCATTTTTTCAGTGAGCGTTGTTTTACCGGCATCCGGGTGCGAAATAATCGCAAAGGTGCGCCGTTTAGAAATTTCTTTTACTAGAGACATATAGGTGTTATGTAAAAACCAGAAAGTTTTCAGAAATAAAATCGGCGACCGATCTGGTTTTTACTGAAGGTTTCGCACGCAATCGTCGCATTTATTTCTGAGTTTTTGTTGCGAAACACTTAGCGGTCAGTGATTAGCGAGCAGCGCAAATCGATAAACCGAGCGCTATTAAATAAGTTTCACGTATTATACTATTCACATTAAGTAGTAGGTATACAACTATCAGTGAATTATGGACATTCCCGTTGCACGTGCTGACCGCTGATAGCTAAAATTTTTATGAGGTAGAAACATGAAAGGATCTGTACTTTCACTCGTGCCAATTATCTATGTGAAAGACATGGCTGAATCGGTGGCGTTTTATGAAAAGCTCGGCGCTGAAGTTGTCAATTTCAGCCCAGTCTGGACTGAGTTGCAAATCAATGGGGCCACGCTTGCCTTGCACACAGAAGAGAAATTGCCCCGGAAAACCCGTGTCAGCATCGCCTTTGCGACTGCTGTGCCATTAGAAGCTTTAGTTACACATTTTGCAGACAACCGCGTGCCGCTGTTTGAAGACATTACCAAACAACCATTTGGCCGCTCCATCGTCATTGTGGACCCAGACGGGTTACACATTCAAATCAACGAACACAGCCATTAATTATCAATACCCAACTGCCAACGGAAATAACGATCAATTCAAGACTCACATTGATAATTGGCAGTTGAAAATTGAACATTGATTATTACAAAACGTTATGCCAATCCGCGCTTTAAAAGACCACGTAGTATCGCAAATCGCCGCCGGTGAAGTTATTGAACGCCCGGCGTCTGTTATTAAGGAACTTGTTGAAAACGCCCTTGATGCAGGGGCAACCTCCGTCACGATTGAAGTTGAAGGCGGTGGCCGCAACCTGATGCGCATTTCAGACAATGGCAGCGGTATTCGGATGTCTGAGGTTGAGTTGGCCTTTGCGCGGCACGCCACCTCAAAGCTAGAAAGCGCTGATGATCTATTTTCGATTGCTACGTTGGGCTTTCGCGGTGAGGCGTTAGCCTCTATCTCTTCAGTTAGCCGCCTCAGCTGTGTCAGTCGGCACCGTGATGAAGAGATGGGCACGCAAATCAAAATGGATGGCGGCACCGTGGTGCAACGCCGCAGCATTGGTGCGCCTGCTGGCACCGTGATTAGCGTGGAGAATTTATTCTTCAACGTGCCAGCGCGCCTCAAATTCCTCAAATCAGACAGTGCCGAACGCAGCCATATTTCACGCATTGTGTCCCGCTATGCCATGGCCTATCCAGCGGTGCGCTTCCGATTGCAGCATGACAATCGCACGGTGTTCCAGACCACTGGCTCTGGCAACTTGCAAGACGTGCTGGTTGCGGTTTACAACGCCGACACTGCCAAGCAAATGCTACCCATCAAGCAAGAAGATGAGCGCGTTGAGCAAGCCACAACCAAGGTCAGCGGCTTTATCAGCGCCCCTTCGCTAAATCGCGGCAATAACCGTGAGATCACTTTCTTTGTAAACGGGCGTTGGGTGCAAGACCGCAAGCTGCAAGCCGCAGTCACGCAGGCTTATCACACCATGTTGATGGTGCAGCGTTATCCGTACGTGGTGCTGTTGATTGACGTGCCCGCCGATGAAGTTGATGTCAACGTCCATCCGACCAAAGCAGAAGTACGCTTTCGCTATTCGGATCGGGTGTTTTCCGCGATCAATCGCGCGTTGCGGCGCACCTTAGTTGAAGCAGCGCCGGTGCCGGAATTTGTGGAGCCACGCGGCTGGTCAACGGGTGAAAATCGGCCGATTACCACGCCTTCAACGTGGGAGCGCAAAACACCACCACCGCAAACCACAGATGCACTTGATTGGGGGCTGAATTTGCCCTCAACGCCGCCAGTTGCGCCGCCGCCAACCGCCACGGGGATTGGCCTAGGCACACCTACGCAAACCGAAATGGCAGGCGTCGCTGATGTACCAACCCAAGAAGAACTCAAGACGGACGATGTGCCGCTGCTACGTGTGATTGGGCAAATTGGCGCGAGTTATATTGTTGCCGAAGGGCCGGATGGGTTGTATCTGGTGGATCAACACGCGGCGCATGAACGCATTCTCTATGAAGCGTTTATGGCCGAACACGCTGTCACAAAAATTGCGTCGCAAGGCTTGCTGCAACCGGCTGCTGTTGAAGTACCGGTAGATGCAGTCAGTTTGCTGAGTGATAACTTGGAAGTGCTAAACGGGATTGGCTTTGAAGTGGAGCCGTTTGGCGGCAGTACATTCTTAGTGCGTTCTATGCCAGCCGTGCTTGGCAAGATGAATCCAGAAAAAGCGCTACGCGTGGTGATTGAAGACTTTGAATGCGACGAGACGCCGTTTCAAGACGAATTCGAAGCCAAGATTATTGCGCGGGTCTGTAAGCGGGCTTCAGTTAAAGCGGGGCAAGTGCTCTCGCGTGAAGAACAAAAAGAAATGATCCGCCAGCTAGAACAGTGCGACTCGCCTCGCACCTGCCCGCACGGTCGCCCGACGATGATTCACTTGAGCGTAGACCTGTTAGAGAAACAGTTTCAACGGAAATAGAAATTATCAATGTTCAACTGCCAACAGCCAATTGCCAATTGCCAATCGAATCTTGAATTGACAATTGTTTCCGTTGAGAGTTGGCTGTTTTTTAGTTGTCGTCTTTCTTCTGCGGTGGGGCGATTTCGATAATTTTGTCGGCGAGTTTGATGTATTGCTGCGCGGCTTTATTCTTCGGGTGCAGCGTCACAATCGGCTGACCGGCTTCCATGGCTTGGAAGGTGACTTCTGGCACGGCTGGAATAACCGACACAATATTGTGGTTGAGCGCATCTTCTGCGGCTTGCCACGGCACTTGCACGCTGGCGCGTACGCGGTCAATCATCACCACTTCAATATGCGTTTCTTCTAATTGCAGGTCTTCTAACAGATCAAGCACGCGGCGACCTTTCCGCAAGGTTAGGCGCATTGGCTCAACCACCACCAGAATTACCGAACATTTTGGCAGCGTTTGCCGCACCATCGTCGACATCGCACTGCCTAAATCAATCACTACGTAATCACTTAGCGTAGCAAGTTGACGCGTGAGCACTTCCGCCTGCGCGGCAGACGTGCGTAAATCGACATCCTCTGGTTTATCGGATGACAGCAGCATGCGCATGCCAGAACTGTGGTTGACAAGCTGCCCCTCAATGGCGCGTAGGTTGATATTTCCCGGTGATTCACACAGTAAATTTGTGAGCCCATTACAGCGCATGATGCCCAATTGTGGGCCTAGTGTGCCTTCGCCAGGCTGGAAGTCTGTCAGTAAAACGTCTTGATCTTGCTCGGCTAACACCGACGCGATGTTGAGTGCCAGCGTCGATGTTCCTAAGCCGCCTTTGACCCCAATCACCCCAATGACATTGCCGCGTTTGCCAGACCGGTTGAGGCTACGCGTATTGCGCGCCAACAACGACTTGACCCGTGAAGCAAGCTCCGCTGGGTGGGTGGGTTTGGTCATGTAATCATCAACGCCCGCTTCAAAGCCTTCGACGCGGTCATTGACCATGGTCTTGGCCGTAAACATGATGATTGGAATATGGCTCACCGCCGGATCATTGCGGATTTTGCGCGTGACGTCATAGCCGTCCATGTCGGGCATCATCGCGTCTAGCAAGATCAGGTCCGGATGCTGACTGCTGGCCTTTGCCAGCGCTTGGGTGCCGTTGTAGGCCACGACAATTTCGTAGCCTTGGCGTTCAAGCATTAGGCCAACAAGTTTTAGGGTGTCGGCATCGTCGTCAACAATGAGAATTTTTTCAGCCATAAAGGTGTGGGTAAAGCGTGCTACAGGCGCAACAAAGATCTAGTTTAAATACGTAATCTCAGTCTAGCATATCCCGAAATTGCAACACAAACCAAAAATATACTGTATTCAAACAAATGCTATAATTCCGAGCAATTTGGTACCGAATTGTTTGCGGGTAATGGTTAGAAAATTCATAAAACCTCCTCCCCGCGCGCTTCGTGTAGCAACGCACCATTAAATGGACGCCATTCTTAACCTTCCTTCTTCAACGACCTTTGGTAGCATCGCTGCGATTTTGCTGTGCTTGCTGTATCTGGGCGTATTTGCGTTGGTGATTTATCGGTTCTGGGAGCAGCTTGTCCCGCTCAAGCGCGCCCATTGGATCTCGATGGCGGTCTTTGCGGCGTGGGCAATTATTCTCAATATTGGGCCAGTTTCCTTGAACACGGCTGATTTTGTTGATATTGGCATTTTGCGTAATGCGCGCGTGTTTGAAGAAAATAACCAGCTGATTTATCCGCTGGGTCTATTGCCAATTGTGTTGGCTGCCGGGTACTTAGGCCTAATCCCTGCATTGATGATTGGGCTAATTTCAGGGGCAACGCGCTTTGGCATGGGCCACTCGTTATTTGCACCATTTGAACTGGCTACGCTCGGCTTGATTTACGCCTTACATATGAAGCAGGCCTATAAAGGCCGCACGCCAAACTTAGCGCGCAACCCCGTTGTGGCCGTGTTTACGAGCCTGCTGCTGCTAAGCGTTGTGATGTATGCCAACCGCATTACGTGGTTCCCGCGTCCGCTGCCGGTCATGATTGATAGCGCCTTCCGCACCACGCAGGCCAGCATTGTGCTGCTCGGCGTTGAACTGCTAATTGCTGCGCTTGTGGTGTTGATGGTGCGCTTCTTTGTGCCAGTGGTGTGGGGCGTTGCGCGGCCAACGCGAATTCCACCGTATGAGACCTCAATCCGCAATCGCGTGCTGTGGCGGGTAGTGCCACTGTTGATTGGCGGTGTGTATCTGTTCAGCCTGTTTATTTACTATCGGGCGCAAAATACAGCAACTGACCTGATCCTGCGCCAAGTCCACACCAGTGCGGTTGTAGCGTCAGAGCAAACGGAAGCTATCATTCTCTTGGCGCGTGACCAGTTAGAAGTGCTAACGGGCAAGCTGCCAACAGAAGGCACCGATGCAGAAATTCAGACGTTCCTCGATAACAGCGTGGGCGACGTTGCCACGATTTTTAGCGACCTTATTTATGTTGAGTCTGGCTTAGAAACCGTCATCACCACCGATGGCGTTGCAGACACCTCAATCCTCTCTGCCGATGAATTGGTCGCCGTGGAAGATGCGTTTGAGCGCTTTGATGATTTGCTATTCCCAGACGCCTCGGATGAAGTCTCGATTGTGTACTATTCGCGCAATGATGAGCAGGTTGTCAATAGCGTGGTGGTGGGCCGATTTGCCCTCGGGGGCGTGAATTTATCATTGCCCATTAATCAGGCGCTGCGCAATCCGACTGCTGGCGATGAGACGCAAGGCTTTTTGGTTGATTCGGATAATCAAATTGTGTTTCATATTGACGCCGAGCGCATTGGCACGCAAATGGCAGAAAGTCGTGAGCTCTTTATGCTCGACGCGCCAATTGACCTGCGCTTGATGGATGGCAGTAAAGACTTGCAAACCACGATCTCGCGTCATATTGAAGTTGGCACGGGGCAACAGCTCATTGTGCTCACCCGCGACGTAGACCAAGATAATTTGCGCTATAAATTTGTAGTGCCATACAGCGTTGTGCAATCTGAAGTGACCTCAATTTGGTTGCCGTCTATGGTGTCTGCGCTGCTGATGTTGGCCTTTGTGGCGGGCGTTATTGGGGTGGATGCGCGCCGCTGGTTGCGACAAGCCACGCGCCTAGCAACTGAAGCCAAACGCATTGGGCAGGGCGATTTATCAAACCGGATTCCGGCTGATGAATCGTTGCATGAATTAGGGCAGCTACAAAACACCATTGAAGGCATGCGCAATCGGCTGCAACGCCGCGTGAATCAGCTCAATCAATTGCTGTCTGTTACCAGCACAATTGCCTCTAGTTTTGATAAAGACCTAGCGTTAGACGCCATTATGGATGCGGCGCTGGCTGAAGGCGAGGCCCAAGGCGTGCGCATTGTGCTGCCGACAGAAGACGCCAAGCGCCATGAAAAACACGGCTTTGGTAGCCTGTCAGACCTGATGGAGCCGCTCGATGAGGTGTTGTTCAATCACATTCAAGCCCGTAATGAGCTAATGCTGCCAACCTTGCATCGTTACCGGGGCTTCCTCAAAGGCGTTGAGCACTCTAACTATGTGAAGTCGTTGGTTGCCGTGCCGATTGTTACGGCGGAAGGCGATACAAAAGGCTTGCTGTGGATCGGCCGGGAAAGCCAAGAGCTGCCTGCTGAATCGGTTAAAGAGTTCTTACAAATCCTTGCTGGGCAAGTTGCGGTAGCGCTTTCAAATGCGCACCTTTTCAAATCTAGTGAAGACCGTGGCGAACGGTTAGCCTCTATTTTGACCTCAATTCAAGACGCGGTTGTGGTGACAGACAACGATGGCCGCTTAGAAATGGCCAACGAGACTGCCCATGACCTGCTGCGCTTTGGACCGTTCAATCCGCAAGGCCAGCCAATCGATAGACTCGTTGATGATATTGAGCTGCAAGCGATGTTCCGCAGTTGGTCACCTACTGGTGATAAGCCGATTGAAGTTGAAATTCAGGGCAGTAACTACGCCGTGACGCATAACTGGCTCGGGGCGGAAAAACGGGTTGGGCGGGTCACGCGCTTTAGCGACATTACCCACTTCAAAACCGTTGACAAGATCAAGTCAGACCTGATCAACATGGTTAGTAATGACTTGCGCAAACCTTTGCATTCCATCAACAGTTTTGTGGAACTCCTGCGTACCTCTTGGAAGCTAGATGAAAGCGAGCTGCGCTTCTTACGTGGGATTACAGACAATACGCAACGCATGATGAGCATCGTCGAACAGCTGCTCAATCTGGAGCGGATTGAAGATGATCGTCCGCTCAGCCTAGAAGAGTTTGATGTTGTGAAGCTGGCGCAAGGCTTGGTTGCCGAGCAGCATGCTGAAATAGATCAGCGTGAGCTCAAGGTCAAGTTCCGTAATATGCATGTGCCAAAGCTATTTGCAGACCGCACCATGATTGAATTGGCATTGCGCAACCTGTTGGAAAACGCCGTGCGGTATAACAAGCAGGGTGGCAAAATTGACCTGAGCATTGAGCACGTCGGGCCAGATGTGCTGGTGATTGTGTCTGACACTGGCTCAGGGATTGCACCACAAGATCAAGACAAAATCTTTGAGAAATTCTGGCGCGTGCCAAGACGCGGTGATACAGACGAGAACACCAGCGCAGGGCTGGGGCTATCTATTGTAAAAACAGTCGCGCAGCAGCACCGGGGTGATGTCACGCTAGAAAGCAAGCTGGGCATTGGCAGTACGTTCTATTTCAAGATCCCAGTCCGGCAGCCACAGCCTAGCAAGCCAGATAAGAAGTTTGTCCGGCGGCGGTTGGGGTAGTTAGGGGGAAGGTGACAGGTGAAAGGTGAAAG
>JAHDBW010000059.1:0-3471 GCA_020630175.1 Anaerolineales bacterium | reverse complement strand
ACCTGAAACCTGAAACCTGAAACCTGAAACCTGAAACCTGAAACCTGTGGTATTATCTAGCGCTAAAAAATATAAATAAGGCCACATTAAAAATAGTGGTCACTATCCGCTCCAACTAGGCCGCCAGGCTGAACGGGGCCTAATCCAAGGAATAGGTGTATATGCGACTTTACGAAATCGCCGCGATTCTGCATCCAGAACTCGATGGCGCCCCATTGACTGAATTAACAGAAAAAATTGAAGGCTGGATTACCCAAGGTAGTGGTGAGATTGTTCAAACCGACCACTGGGGTAAACGCCGGATGGCTTACGAAATCAACAAGCTCCGTGAGGGCCACTACATGTTCTGGTACGCAGATCTAGATGGCACCACGATTGATGATATCGAACGCCGCATGGGCTACGACGAACAAATTATTCGCTTTCTCACCATTCGCCGCGACGCTTTGCCTGAAGGGTCTTCTCGCCCAGCTAGTGACGATGATGAGGTTGCTGAAGAAGCAACAGAAGGTGCCGCTGAAGGCGCTGCTGCTGCTGACGCTAAACCAGAAGCTGCCGCAGAGGCTGCTGCTCCAGCAGTCGAAGCACCTGCCGCACCAGCGCCAGCTGTAGAAGCTGCTGCTGAAACTGCCGCTGTGGCTGAAACCGCTGCTGCAGATACCGCAGACGCAGACGCCGCTGCAAAAGCTGCCGCAGACGCCGAAGCCGCTGCTGCTGAAGCAAAAGCCGCCGCAGACGCTGCTGCTGCCGCTGAAGCCAAAGCTGCTGCTGATGCCGCCGCTGCCGCAGAAGCTACTGCCGCTGCTGAAGCAAGTGCCGCAACCGCTGCTGTAGCAGACGCTGCACCTGCCGCACCTGCTGCCGACGACGCAGAAGATGACCTAACAAAACTTGAAGGCGTAGGCCCAAAGATCGGTGAACTGCTAAAAATGGACGGTATCAAAACCTTCCAAGCCGTTGCTGACGCTGGTGCAGACCGCTTGAAAGAAGTATTGGCATCTGCCGGTTCACGCTATCGCATGCATGACCCAAGCACCTGGCCAGATCAAGCCAAATTGGCTGCAGCTGGTGAATGGGATGCATTGAAAGCATTGCAAGACGACCTTAAAGGCGGTCGCCGCGACTAGTTCGCGATTATTACATCAATAGATCTATGTAGAGTTGGAAGACTGGAGCGGTAACGATATGGCAAGAGGACTGAATAAGGTAATGATCATAGGCCACTTAGGGCGTGATCCAGAAATGCGGTACACCCCGAGCGGGCGGCCGGTTACGACGTTCAGTGTTGCCAGTACACGCTCCTGGACTTCATCTGAAGGGCAACGTCACGAAGAAACCGAATGGTTCAATGTTGTGGCGTGGGGCTCCTTGGCCGAAATTTGCAATCAGCATTTGGCCAAGGGCAAGCAAGCGTACGTAGAAGGCCGCTTGCAAACCCGCTCTTGGGAAGATAACGACGGTAACAAACATTACCGCACTGAAATTGTTGCACGTGAGATGCTGGTCTTAGATCAATCTCGTAATGAAGACAGTGACTTCTTCCCGAAAGATGCAGACGAGTTTCCATTCTAATAGAACTGATTTAGACTAGAACGAACCGGAGAAATCTTATGGCTTATAACAAAGGCAATAACTACAATCGTAACAACCGTTACAATCGCGGACCACGTCGGCCACGAATCCCTGAATTTGTATTACAAAACATCAGCGCAATTGACTACAAGCAAGTAGAAAAATTGCTCTGGTTTATCGACGAACAAGGCGCAATCCGCCCTCGCCGTCAAACAGGTCTTACCGCAAAGCAACAACGCCGCGTTACGCAAGCAATCAAGCGCGCCCGCACATTGGCGTTGCTTAGCCACGTTAGTAACAAGCACGTCGAGTAAGACGGACGCACATTCTAAACGTTTTGGCTGACATGTAACGATGTTTACATTTGGTCAAACGAGCTGAATATGATACAAATTTGTGTGGCATAGACTCTTCTATGCCACACTTTGTTTTATCTACACAGTGTGTATTTTTTCGAACTCAAATTTTTTATAGCAACGGCAGTGTTTGATAGCGCAGCCCTGTTATTTCCAACCATTATTCCAGAATTGCGATGACTAAATACAAAGTTAGAAGACCTAAAAATCAGCAAAAGCTAGACGCTGGCGCGTTGGGCGGCGGTCGCTTCGGTGGGACCGGCTCTCAAGCAGACCAAGAAACCCTTATCAAGTACATTGCGTTTGGGTTAGCAGCCTTAGTGCTGGTAATTTTATTGGCTGGTATCTTGTACCAGACCGTTTATCTGCCAAATCGTACGGTCGCGACCGTAGATGGTGTGGAAATTACTTATGGCGAATTTACCAAAGAAGTTGAGTACGAACGCTTCCAACTGCTGGAACGCCAACTGCAACTGAACCAGTTCTCGCAACTGTATGGGCAAGACTTCTTTGCCGACCAACTTGCCGCAGTTACCAGTGAACTGAACAATTCAAACGTGCTGGGCAACCGCGTGTTAGATCGCATGATTGACGAAGAAATTTTGCGTCAAGAAGCCGACTCGCGTGGCATTGCAGTGGCAGCGGATGAACTAAACACATACGTTGAAGAACAATTCAGCTTCTACCGTGATGGTACGCCAACGCCAGTGGCAACCGCAGTGCCACCACCCACAGAAGCGCCAGAAGAAGGCGCTGAAGCGGTGCCAACCACTATTCCGCAACCAACCCTTACGCCAGTGACAGAAGCTGGGTTCAATGATCTGTTCACAGATGTAACAGATCGGATTGCCCGCTACACAAGCTATACGCCTGATGATTTCCGTGGCCGTCAAGAAATGGTCTTGCTACGTGAAAAGCTAGTGGATGAAATTGCAGTTGATATTGAAACAACCGAAGAAATGGCCGCCGCACGGCACATCTTGTTTGACGCTGAAAATCTTGAAGATGCAGAGCTTACATTGCAATCTGTGCTAGATGGTGCTGACTTTGCTGCACTCGCTGCTGAAAAATCAATTGGCCCATCAGCCGTCAATGGTGGCGACTTGGGTGAATTTGGCCGTGGCGCAATGGTGCCTCCATTTGAAGCGGCAGTCTTTGACAACGGCGTTGGGATTGTGCCAGAGCTTGTTGAAACTGACTTTGGGCTACACATTATTGAAGTGTTGAGCCTTGGCGAACAAGACAAAGCTGAAGACGCCATTGCCACAGACAAAGAAGAAGCGCTAAGCGAATGGCTTGTTGAACAAACAAATGCTGTTGCTGTGAAAGAACTTTGGTGGCAAGGGACAACCTTTGACTCGCCTTCAGAAGCCGCTTACTATGGCGACTTCAACGCAACTGCTCAAGCAGCCGCAACCGGAACTGCCGCAGTGGCATCACCAACGCCAACGCTTGACCCAGAAGCTGAAACCAACACACAAGTTGAATCAGAAGATGGCGTAGAGGTTGAATTTGAAGTTGACACCGAAGCCGAACCAGACGC
>JAHDBW010000058.1:16919-19519 GCA_020630175.1 Anaerolineales bacterium | reverse complement strand
TTGGCAGTTGGCAGTTGGCAGTTGGCAGTTGGCAGTTGGCAGTTGGCAGTTGGCACCCTTATTCCTTCTGCATCACTACCACGGTCATCGTTCCCGCAGCGAGTAAAAAGGCCACCCCAGCCAGCAGTAGCGCCATTGTCATGCTACCGCCGCTGTTGCTGTCTTCAACTGCCTCTACAGTTACATTAGGGTCGTCCTCTTCAGCATCTGCTTCTATTGGCTCACCATCCCCACTTAGCGCCACCTGCATGGCGTCTGGCGTTTGTTCTACCGCGATTGTTGCGGTTGGCAACCATGTTGGCGTTGCCGATGGCGCAACTGTTGGTAACGCAGCATAGAGAATAATTTCATCTCCCGGTTGCAAAATAGAACTTTCTGTTAGCCCGTTTAGTGTTAGCAGCTCTTCTAACGGTACGTTGTAGTAGGCGGCAACGGTCCATAATGTTTCACCGCTGCGTAGCGTATGGCTCGCGATTTTTGTTGGCGCGGGCGGTGGGTCTTGCCCCTCTTGCAAACGAATGACCACCACATCACCGGGTTGCACCACGGTATTTGCATCAAAGCTGTTGAGATACAGCAGTTCAGTCAATGGAATACCATGCCGATTGGCAACTTGCCACAGCGTATCTCCGCTTTGGATGGTGTGTGTAAAGGATGGGGTTGGGGTGGCGATGGGCTCTGCGCTATCAGCAGGTTTCATAATTAGTAGATCACCGGGCTTGAGCGTGCTGCTGTCATTCATGTTGTTATAGGCAAACACTGTAGCCAGCGGCACGTCATAACGGATCGCGAGTGCCCACGCGGTTTGGCCTTGCTGCACCGTATGCACAATTGAACCGTCTTCAGCTGCCTCTGCCATTTGAATTGGCACCACAACTAATGGGTCTGACTGCGGTACAACGGGGGCGGCGTTATTTGCTGTAGCGCTGCTGTTGCTGCTGCCCGTTTGGGCTGCGGTTGTGCCAACAATGCTGCCCGGTCGGCCAACCACAAGCGCGTAGTAATTCCATGTGCCATCAGTGGCAAAGCCGATGCCACCTTCACTATGGCGCTGTGAAAGCATGGTGTTCAGGTGAACGGGGCTATTTTGCCACCATGTAAACCCCTCAAACGGCGTAAGGGCTGTACCGCCTACAATATTCTCGCTGACTTGCCCTGCATAGCCGTTATTGTTGGCACGGTCTTGCGGACGTGAGCCGTTAGCGCCGGTGTGGCTGATGTTGTTGTTGTCAGCCATCCATTGGGCATGTTGCTGGGCGGCGGCCGCGAGGCTGGCGTTGTAAGTAAAGCCCGTGAGGCTATACGTTTGCCGCAGCTGATTGATAAGGCTAAAGACTTCATCCTGCTGTGCTGCTGGTGCAGCTGACGTTGTGTGGGGGCTTAGCCCACTGACGATGCCCAAGATCAAGAGAAGAAGAAGGTGACGTTTCATGCGGAGCAGACTTTATCAACCTTCGCTTTAAACAACAATGGCTAACCTAATAGAACAGGTTAGCCATGTTTTAGACGTTGTCAAACAGTCAAGTTTAGTAGGATGCCGTTACGGTGTGTCTGCTGTTGAAGTGTCGGTTTCTACGTTACTAACGCTGTCGTCTGTATTGCCGGGACCGCGGATTGTGTCACTGCCGTCACCGCCGTCGATGGTGTCGTCGCCGTTGCCCGTGCCATTGATAGAGTCGCCGCGGATTGTGTCATCGCCGTCACCGCCGTTAATTGTGTCGTTGCCGCTGCCATGACCTTCGACAGTGTCGCCATGGATTGAGTCGTTGTCATCACCGCCGTTAATAATGTCATCTCCACTACCGTCGCCTTGGTAACTATCTCCAAAAATTTCGTCATGGCCATTGCCGCCCGTGATAATGTCGTTACCGCTACCATTGCCAGAAATAGTATCCCCAGCGATCTGATTTGTACCATCGCCGCCATCAATGATGTCATTGCCGCTGCCGTCGCCAGAATGGCTATCAGCGTAAATTCCGTCTTCCCCGTCCCCACCGGTAATGTTGTCATCACCGCTGCCGTTCCCAGAATAGGTATCTCCATAGATGGTGTTGTCGCCGTTGCCACTATTAATGATGTCATTACCGCTGCCATCGCCAGAACGGCTGTCCCCGTAGATGATGTCATCATCAGCACCACCGTCAATGGTGTCGTTGCCGCTGCCGTTGCCACGATCAGAGTCGCCGTAGAGCATATCATCGCCGTCGCCGCCGTTAATGGTGTCGTTGCCGCTGCCATCGCCATCGCGAGAGTCGCCGATGATTATGTCATCACCAGCACCGCCGTCAATGGTGTCATCGCCGCTGCCATTGCCTTCAAAAGAGTCGCCGCGGATCGTGTCATTGCCATCACCGCCGTTTATGGTGTCGTTACCGCTGCCATCGCGGGAGCTAGAGTCACCGAGGATATGGTCATCGCCGTCACCACCGTCAATGGTGTCGTTACCGCTGCCATCGCCATTGAGAGTGTCGCCGCGGATACGGTCATTGCCGTCGCCGCCATCAATGGTGTCGTTGCCGCTGCCATCGCCATTGATAGAGTCGCCGTAGATAGTGTCAGCGCCGTTACCGCCATCAATGGTGTCGTCGCCGCTGCCATCG
>JAHDBW010000058.1:0-16819 GCA_020630175.1 Anaerolineales bacterium | reverse complement strand
CTGCCGCTGCGCTAGGGGCTGGGCTGCTGCTGTCTGTAAGGCTAGGTGCGGCTTGAAAGCTTGGGTCATTTGGGTTGTTTTTGTCATCTGCAATGTGGAATTGGGTGCTAGTGCTGCGGCAGACTGGGGTTTCTGTAGCCAGTTCATATTGCAGTACGAAGGCCGTCATAAAACGGGCAGTATGGTCTGGTAGCGCATACGGCGTAAAGACCGTGGTGCCATCGGCGGCTAGCGGCACGAAGTGTGTTTGGCCAAAGGTGCTGTCTTGCACCACTAACGCAAGCGCGTCCGTGGTTGGCAGTGTGCCACCGTCTAGCGCTTGGACATTGATTGCTGAACTCCAGTAGTGCCACTGGGTGTCGCCAATATTTACATTGCCGCAGGTAGGCAAGTTGGCGTAGTCAATGGGCTGGTCGCCTAAGGCGGCGTAATTTTGTGAAACGGAAACAAAAAATAGCAACACCACTAGGATGGGTGTCATAATCAAAAATTTGAAAGAACGGAAGTGAAGTGTGGTCATGTCAGAATACCTTTATATGATGAATCTCAGTATTTGTGAGTGATGCCTAAAGTGTATTGCTGACGGCTTTTTAAGATCGGGCGATTAAGGTAAAAACTTCCATTACTGCCCGATTTTGGCGGGCAATAATGGAAGTTGCGGTTTGCGTAAAGGCGCGGGGGTGTAATGTGCTGGCTAAGTTTGGCCTGGCTAGTTGGTAATCGCGACGGTAATTGATTTTGTACGTGTCGCAACTACAGCTAAATGTAGGTCTAGTGTAGGCGTGGGCTTCCGTCAGGATTAGTAAGCGCGCCTGTTGTGCTCAGCGAAACTTGCACAATACTAGCGAGTTTATTCAAGCTAACTGGCTTACTTACATAATCAGATGCGCCAGCTTTCATACATAGCTCGCGGTCGCTTGGCATGGCAAGGGCTGTTAGCGCAATAATGGGCGTGGTTTGTAAGGTTGCCACCTGCCGAATGCGGCGGGTCGCTTCTAGGCCATCCATGCCGGGCATTTGAATATCCATCAAGATAAGATCAGGAAGCAGCGAAGTTGCTAAGTGGACAGCTTCAGCGCCATCACGCGCGTTGTGAACAATATAGCCTTTTGCATGCAAATAATCTGTAAACGTGGTGAGGTTGATCTCATTATCATCCACAATTAGCAAGGTTGGCTGTGATTCTAATGGGGTTGCTATCTGTTCTGGCCGCTTAGGGCTGGGGTTTTCTTTTACAGGTGTTGGTGCTGATTTTGTAACAATCGGCTCTGGCGTCCAAGGTACAGTGACGGTAAATAGCGAGCCCTTTTCTAATTGACTGGTCACTTTGATATTACCACCGTGTAGTTCAACCATATGGTAGGCCAACGAGAGGCCGAGGCCGGTGCCTTCATAGCGGCGTGAGAGTTTACTGTCTAATTGGCTGAAGGGTTTGAAGAGTTTGTCTAAGTCTTCTTGCGCAATGCCAATGCCGGTGTCCCAGACCATAAAGCGGGCCACTTGGTTATCAGCGTCCCCGACAACTTTTACGCCAACCTTGCCGTCATCTGGTGTGAATTTGACCGCATTGGTCACAAGATTGACCAATATTTGTTTGAAGCGGCGCGGATCAACGTTTAGAACTTTTACGGATGGATCTAAATCGACAAAAACATTAAGTCGTTTGCGTTGTGCAGTGGGCCGTACCATTTCTAAACTAGACAACACAACATCTTTTACAAACGTGGGGCGTATTTCTAGGACTAAGTTACCCGCGCCAACTTTGGCCAGATCTAAAATATCATTGATAAGTGAAAGCAAATGTGTGCCACTGCTTTCAATCATGCGGAGCGAGTCATCTTGGCGTTCAGAGATGCTGCCGAGAATTTTCTCGCGTAGCATTTCAGTATTGCCTAAAATGGCGCTCAGCGGTGTGCGCAATTCATGGCTCATACTGGCTAAAAATTCGTCTTTAGACTTGGCGATTTTGGCTAACTCAACATTGGCTGCTCTAATTTCGGCTGTTTGTTCTGCAACTTGCTGCGCGAGTAATTGTTTTTGGTTTTGTAAGGTTTGGGCATGTTGTTCACGCGTGGTAACGTCCCGGAAACTCCAGACCCGACCGATGATTTCAGTGCCACGCTTCTGTGGTTGGGTAAATAACTCAAACGTTGCGCCGCTTTTCAAGTTGAATGTTTCGGTAGCAGAAAGGTTAGGCTGTTGAATAAGTTGATTGGTTAGCGCGCTAAACCGATTTGCGTCTTGTAAGCGGTCTACAAAATGTGTCGGGGTGAGGTTTTCAATGGCGCTCAGCACACTATTTGGCAATGCCCACAGTTCAACTAATTTGGCATTGACTTGAACAATTTCCCCACGGCGATCTGTCACTAGAATGCCGTCGGCAGTTGAGTCAAATGTGGCTTGTAGCAACGATAGCATCCGTTCCTGCGCCAGCTTGGCAGCTGCATGTTCTTTTTGCTTTTCTGCCTCTAGCTCTTCAATGTAATACGTTAGTTTGGTGGTTACATCATCAAAGGCATCGCCGAGCTGGCCAATTTCATCATTTGAGGTTGCATTTACTTTTGCTTTCAGGTCGCCGGCTTCAATTTGTTGCGCAACCTTTTTGAGGTTGATAATTGGCTTTGTAAGCACATTTGCAAAAGCGAGCGCGCTCAGTGTTAGAACCAGACCTAACACGCCTGCCACAATTGAAATGTTTCGGGTTTGCGTTCTAATTGGTGCTAAAAAGATGTCTTCAGACAAATACATTGCTAACACCCAAGGTGCTTCATGCAATGGGATAAGGACAACTTGGTTAAACCCATCACCTGTGCTGAGATCTTTAACAGTTAAGGATTCTATGGCCATGCGGTGATCTGCATGGTCGTGTTCATTGTCATGATTATGAACGTTCTGATTGGCTATCGTGTAGCGTTCTAATGTTTCCCGTGAGATGCCTCCCTCTAGGTTTATTGCAATATCTTCTGGGGAAAGTTGCCCTTCTGCATTGTAGAAACTGTGGTCGCTAAACTCTGGTAACCGATTCTGCGCACTGAGCTCATTAATGCGGCTAAGGCTAATGCTATGCGCTAGCCGATAAAGTAAATCGGTTTCATTACCATGTGCCAAATAAATATGGTTTTCATCAAATAAAGCCCCGAAAGACTCCATACCGGCTAAGTTGTCTAGGTCTCTGATGAGGGCTTGGAGAATGGCCGCATTGAACCGCACCCGAATAACCCCTAATAACTCATTATTTTCATTAATAATGGGCGCACTGAAATAAATGGATGGATTACCTGTTTCTGGGGAGAAAATTAGCGGCGAGAGATAACTATCTGGCATACCAGCAGCCGATATTGTTTCTGTTGTTTCAGATTCAGTATGGCTATCATGACCATCTGTATCTTCTCCATGGTCATGGCCCGCGTGCGCTTCCGTCTGGTGTGGAGTGACGAACACAGAGAAATACGGCCGATCGGCTTTATTTTGGCCAATTTGACGTTCATTTGTGTCTAAAACTACGTTTCCATTGCGGTCTAGCAGGGCATAAGAGGTTATGTACGCAGGCTGTTTCGCAGCCAGTGTTTTTAGCAAAATATGGGCATTTTCCATTTTTTGCTGATCGGCATCGCCTACAGCATGTGCAGACATCAGCGTTAGGATGTCCGGTAGACGCGCATCTTGATAAATCGACTCTTGTTGCGTGATGACCCAATAGTCGACATAGCCAGCACTTTGCGCTGTGACATTGAATAAATTGCGTTGCGCTTCATTACGCAGCGCAACTTGTGTGATGTAAAGGTTACTGTAAGCAAGCGCTAGCAATGGCAATAGACCGATTCCTAAAAACGCGACAATAATTTTCTTGCGTAACGAAAGATTTCGAAAAAATGCCATGAACGATAAGCAATGCTTTCTGTAACAGAAGGCTTTATACGTGACAACGATAGACTGGCGTCTTATATATTGTCTGAAAGATAAAAGAATTCGGGACTAAAAAAAGATTAAGTAATTTATAACTTTGCTAAATTCATTTAATCATAGGACTTGTCCTCAACTCAATAGGAATTAACGCAAATAAAGGGTGTTAGATATTTTTGGCTAGTCATCGGCATGGAAGTTGCAAATCAAACTAGTAATTGGCAAACTTTTTATTTTTTGAGGTGCATTGATATGCGATTATTTTGGTTACGACGGGCTTTTCTGCCTTTACTTGTATTGTTTGTATTTGCAGGGACTGTGTTTGGGGAAGCAGCGTTGGCAAGTACAGCGTTAACAAATGATGTTGGCTACGTGGTTCAGAATGGCGATTCGTTGTCGCGGATTGCGTCTCAATTTCAAGTGTCTGTAAATGAAATTTTGGCGGTGAATCCAGACTTGCAGAATAATCCTGACCTTATTCAAACCGGGTTGATTTTGGCGATTCCACAAGGTGGGGCTGCGATCCAAGTTTATTTAGAACCACCAGTTGACCCGGCAGATATCCCACCCATTACCGTGGCTGCACCCGATTCGATGCGACCCGGCGCAGCAGTGAACTTAGACTTGCTGGGCATTCCTTTTACGATTGCTAGTGGGTTACGCGGTGGCGTAGTCCAGTATGTAGACTATTCCAATAGTTCTAGCACGGGCTGTGGTGATGGTAGCTATACCGGCGAGAATAATTCGGATTTGACCCAAATTTACGGTGAATTGTTGCTGATGACAGATACGAAAGTCACAACCACAACTGCAGATGCGAACGGCAAATCTTGCGTGACTATTTCTACAACTTATGCTGGCACCCAACTACCGCCCACGGTGTTTGTTGAAGGCTATCAGGTGCCATATCGGGGGCCATTCTTGAGCGCGCGCAATTACGCTAATTTTGGCGTGATTGAAACTGAGGTGTCGGTAGATTGCAATGACAGTTATACGCTAACGGTTGGCTTGCGGGCGAATGACGGACAACTTGTGGAGAATGTTTTGCAAATTGCGGTGCCGTGTAACTAGCTAAACTGATTTGTTACGTTCTTAGTAGAGGCGTAGGAGCATGCAACTGCATGGCCTACGCCTTTTTTGTTTGACATTACCCCTGATTGTGAATGGTCTTGCCCGGCCGTACGATCAACTCATAGGTGGCTTTGGTTTTGGTCACGTGCATGCCCACTTTTTCGTATAGTTTGGTTGCCCCAGTTGGGCTGCCTGCATCAACATCTAGCGCTGCGCCGGTTTGTCCCAATGTTTTGAATGTGGCAAATGTATGTAACAGTAGGGCTTTGGCAATGCCTTTACCGCGCCAAGCTGGGCGGACAGTTAAAGTGTCCACATAGCCATAATTACGATTGCCCCAATAGTGTTTGCGCGTTAGCAGCAGCCCGGCAATTTCGTCTCCATCCCACACCACAAAACAATAATTGGCATCCACTTCAGCATCGGTAATGAGCGCATGTCGCCACCGCTCGAAATCAGCATCTTTATCTTCTATTTCAAAGTACCCAAAGTGATCACGCCAGCCGTCACGGAAGGCATCATAAAGCTGACGGGCACCTGTTTCAAAATCGGCCGTTTTTACAACAACATTGCTCGGCCAGACGGGGGCTTGAATTGGTGTCTGTGCAAAGTCGATCTCCATGTCTAAATAGAAGCGTTCTTGTTGCATGCCCAGCGACTGCAATAAGGTAACGCTTGGCGCGTGCGAAAGATAGGTGTAGCAGCGGATGCTGACTTGCAAGTCTGGATCCGTCACGCGGGTTATGCAGGCTTTGGCTTTTTCAATGCCCCAGTTGGTAAAGCGTGTGCCGATTCCTAAGCCTTCATAAGCGGGATCAATGCGTGCAAATAGCATTGGACGCACTGGTGGATCATCAGCGTCCCAAAACTCAAAGTACGCGACTACCGCTCCAGTTGGGGCAATCACAATTTGCGTATTGTTTTCAATGCTGATGCCCGGTGCCTTCCATTCCGTTAATAGTTCATCAACTTCATATTCTGGCGTGCCGGTAAGCGCCATATGCGCTTTGTTCATGCATTGCACCACAGCTTCGACATCGGTGAATTTTGCTGGACGGTGTGTAAATCCTGTTGGGAGCGAGATGGTCATACGATTGTGTTTAGGGCTTGTGTGAAGGCTGCTGGTTGTTCTAAGTGGGTGTTGTGTCCGGCAGCCGGAATTACGCTGAGCGTTGTCGCTGGATGTTGCTCCAAAATGCGTTGCCCGATGGCTGTGTATTTTTGGTCTAGTTCACCAGTGATAAATGTTAGCGGGCATTGCAAGGCGGGTAGCTGTTGCCATAAGTTCGGCATGTAACCGGGGCTAAGCGCAACGATGAGCTTGGCAAGCCATTGGGCATCATTTGCAGCACGCCGTTTTAGCATTGCTTGGACAGCAGTTGATGTTTGATCGAGCGTTTTGAAGAAGGGCAACGTGTACCAGCGTGTGAGAAAGCCGGGTAAATCGGCTGCGATTTCGGCTGCGCGCTGTTGATCAACTTGAACGCGGTTTTGTCTGTCTCTAAGCGTTTCTAGGCCGGGGCTGGCGCTTTCAAGAATTAGCGCTGTCACCATAGTTGGGTACTGCAACGCGGTGAATAATGCCACGCGCCCGCCGAGTGAGTAGCCGATAAAGGTCGCCGTTGTCACGTTTATGGCTTGTAGCGCGGCAACCAGGTCAGTGGCTATCCATGTAAAGTCAATGTCTGTGCTGCGGTCTAAGCTTGTGTTTGTGCCGTGGCCGGGTAAGTCTACGCAGACGCAGTAGTGCGTGTTTTCGAACTGACTTGCAATTGGCAGCCAATCCACATGCGATCCCATAAACCCATGTAAAAACACCAGCGTTGGCGCAGTTGGGTCACCACTACACTGCACTATCATGGCGCTGGAATGAGTTCAATTTCAAAGAGTGCCGGCCATAGCTTGCCGGTGACGTACAGCTTTTCAGCGTCTGCGTCCCACGCAATGCCGTTGAGCACGTTCACAGGTTGCGTAACTTCAACATTGTCTAGCAAGCCTGCCATATCTAGCCAAGCGGTGACGTTGCCGGTTGCGGGGTCAATCCGCACAATCCAGTCTGTTTGCCAAATGTTGGCGTAAATTTCACCGTTGATGTATTCCAATTCATTCAACATGTGAATTTGTTGGTCGCCATCGG
The DNA here is from genome assembly GCA_020630175.1 of Anaerolineales bacterium. Taxonomy (GTDB): domain Bacteria; phylum Chloroflexota; class Anaerolineae; order Anaerolineales; family UBA6668; genus JAHDIM01. Next base: position 9,708 of record JAHDBW010000058.1, on the reverse strand, counting down.
TGACGGTAATGGTGCGCGTCACGTCAAAGGTTTCTGGGTCACGGAAATAAATGTTGGCGGTGCCGTCACTCATCACCAATTGCGCGCCGTCAAAGGTTAGCCCCCAGCCTTCAGTGGGATAGCTGAACTCAGCGATCTTTTCAAAGGTGTCGCGTTCATATAAAAATGCAACTTGCGCTTGCCATGTGAGTTGGTAAATACGGTCCCCCAAGACGGTAATGCCTTCGCCAAAGTAGGCAGGATCAAGGCTAATGCTTTGCTGAACTGCACCAGTGCTCAAGTCAACTTTGCGCAAGCTAGACTGGCCGCGTAACCCCGTGCCTTCATAAAGCTGCCCATCGATAATTTGTAAGCCCTGTGTAAAGGCGCTGGGATCATGTGGATAGGTAGCAACGATGGTGTAGGTGAGGTTTTCTGGCACGGCAGTGGTCGGCTCGGTTGGAATAACAGCCGCTTCCGGTGTATTTGCCAGCGTTGGTGCAATGGTAGGGACTGCTGTTGGAACTACGGTTGGAACTACGGTTGGACTGTCTGTAGGCAATTGGATTGTTGGGACAGCTGTGGCCGGTGCACTGGTTGGCGCAACAACAGTTTCTGGCGGTGTAGCCGTTGCGCAGCCAGTAAGCAGGAATGCCAAACTGAGACTGAGTAAAGAGCGATAGCGGTTGAACAGATTCATTGTGAATAATGATAGCAAAATTACCAGAATCAAAAAATCGATGGGGTTGCCATCGATTTTTGAAATAGTAAAAGGTATTGGGTGTTTAGAGGTCTTTGAAGTCTTGTTCGGAGCGGCTATCCCAAGGGTAGGCGGCAACCTTTTCGGCTTCAGCACGGATTTCTGGGTCTGTTGAAAAGACACCATGCAAGTGCGGTGGCAATAGCTCAGCAATTTTTAGCATGATTTCATTGCCAATCTCATCTAGGCGATCACGCCGGGCGCGACCACGGCCTTCTGCTTTGAAGGGGCCAAATGGTTCGCCAAATTTGATAGTTACCTTTGGCCGCCGAAACTTTTTGAGCGATGGCAGAATGTCAATAACGCCATCAATCCCAACTGGTAATAAACGCGCGCCAGTGTTGACGGCAATAAAGGCTGCCCCCGGCCGCGCAGGACGCAAAACCGCTGCCCAACTGCCTGCTTCAGGGAAGATGCACAAAAAGCCCTTCTGACGCATGATGGCCTTGGCTGCATTCATGGCCACCGCAGAGGCAGTGCCACGGTGCGCCGGATACACTTTGTAAGCGTGTGGGAATTTGCGCACCAATGCTGGCGCATGCGGCATATTGAAACCCGCAATAAATTCAATCGGATGCGGTATCGCTTGCACAATTGCAGCAGAGTCTGCAAAGTCGAAGTGATTTGGCACGATAAGAATGGGACCCTCATCTGGAATGTTTTCAAGACCTTCAATTTCTATTTTGGTGAAGATCCTAAATAACGCCGCAATGAATTTCCTTATAAGGAAGCGTACAAATTGATGGCGGGGGTAGGGATATTTCTCTTCCACAGTAATAATCTTTTCTAAAAATAATGCTGATCGCGATATGTGCCACGCATAGTATTCGTTGGCAAACCATATTCTAAGCTATATTGCAGTTTCTGGCAGGTTTGGGCGATAAATTTTGATTTACCAGTGGTTGTATAAACGTTTTATATGAATTAGCACTCTCAGCGTCTAAGTGCTAAAAATCAGTTGACAGCGCTATTTTGAGAGTGGTAAACTTCGCAAAGTTGGCAGTCTCTTTGGGAGAGTGCTAAATCAAAAATTCAAATTTCTAATCCCGATTGGAGTTCAGAAACTATGTCCCTTAATCTACGTCCCTTGGGCGAACGCTTGATTGTCAAGCCGATCGAACAAGATGAAGTTACCGCTTCAGGCCTCGTATTGCCAGAAACCGCCAAAGAAAAACCACAACGTGCTGAAATTCTCGCTGCTGGTCCTGGCGCTCGCAAAGACAACGGCGAAATCGTTCCTTTGGAAGTCAAAGTTGGCGATGTTGTGTTGTACGCAAAATACGCTGGCACCGAAATCAAAATGGACGGTAATAAGTACCTCATTTTGAAAGAATCAGACGTTTTGGCCATCGAAGGCTAAATCAGTCGGTTCACTACTAAAAATATTTCACAAAAAATTCTAAACAGAAGGTAAAAAACATGGCAAAGCAGCTCGTTTTTAATGATGAAGCACGCCGTAAGCTGAAAGCAGGCATCGATACCCTTGCTAACGCAGTCAGCACGACGCTTGGTCCAAAAGGCCGCAACGTAGCACTAGACAAAAAGTTTGGCGCTCCTACAGTAACCCACGACGGTGTAACCGTTGCTAAAGACATTGAATTGTCAGACCCGTTTGAAAACATGGGCGCGCAATTGCTGTCACAAGCCGCTAGCAAGACCAACGACATTGCTGGTGACGGTACCACCACCTCAACCGTTTTGGCACAAGCAATTGTGACCGAAGGTCTGAAGATGGTTGCTGCTGGCGCAAACCCAATGCTGATCAAGCACGGGATTGAAGCTGGTGTTGCAGCAGTTGTCGAACGCATCGGCGACATCGCAACCCCAATCGAAACCGCTGAAGATATGGCATCAGTTGCAGCAATTTCAGCTGCAGACAAAAGCATCGGCCAACTCATTGCAGACGTAATGGACAAAGTTGGTAAGAACGGTGTTATCACAGTTGAAGAAAGCCGCGGCCTAGAATTCGAAACCGAATTTGTTGAAGGGATGCAGTTCGACCGTGGTTACTTGAGCCCATACTTCGTAACCAACCCAGAAACAATGGAATCAGAAATTGCTGAACCATACATTCTGATCCACGACAAAAAAGTCTCAGCTGCCCAAGACATCGTTCCACTATTGGAAAAGATGGTTCAAACTGGCAAGCGCGACTTGGTCATCATCGCTGAAGACATTGAAGGCGAAGCACTTGCAACCCTCGTATTGAACAAAATGCGCGGTATGTTGAACGTGTTGGCTGTCAAAGCTCCTGGCTTCGGCGACCGCCGCAAAGCAATGTTGCAAGATATTGCAATCCTAACTGGTGGTACCGTTATCACTGAAGAATTGGGTCGCAAACTTGACAGCGCAACCTTGGCAGACCTCGGTCGCTGTGCAAAGGTAGTCTCAACCAAAGATGACACCACTGTTATCGACGGTCAAGGCGACCAAAACCGCATCAAAGGCCGCATCGAAGAAATCAACGTTGAAATCGATCGCAGCACGTCAGACTACGACCGCGAAAAACTGCAAGAACGTCTCGCTAAATTGAGCGGTGGTGTTGCAGTGATCCGTGTTGGTGCAGCTACCGAAGTTGAATTGAAAGAAAAGAAACACCGCGTTGAAGATGCACTAAGTGCAACCCGCGCTGCTGTTGAAGAAGGGATCGTTCCTGGTGGTGGTATCACCTTGGTAAACGCTCTTGGCGCACTAGACAACGTTGAAGTTGCTGGCGTTGACCAAAAAGCTGGTGTAGACATTCTACGCAAAGCATTGGAAGCTCCAATTCGCAAAATCGCATCAAACGCTGGTCAAGACGGCTCTGTCATTATCAATGAAGTTCGCCGCATGCAAAACGACCAAGACAATCCAAACATTGGTTACAACGTGATTACCGCTGAATACGTCGACATGCTGAAAGAAGGCATCCTAGACCCAGCAAAGGTAACCCGTGGCGCATTGGAAAATGCAGCATCAATTGCTAACATGATCCTGACCACCGAAGCCTTGATCACCGATATCCCAGAAGCTGCTGGTGCTGGCCCTGCCATGCCTCCAGGCGGCGGGATGGACTTCTAGTCCACCTTTGCTCTTGCAAAACAAAAGCCCTTACGAATTTTCGTAAGGGCTTTTTTGTTATCTGTTCAATAGCCTTGGTAGCACCACATCGCGATGTGGTGCTACCAAGGCTATTGGGTGCCGGTTTACAGTTGGGTTAGCAATACATACAATGCGCCGCCAGCGCAAGCCGCCAGCGTGACAATCCCAAAGCAGCCGCTTACAAAGACTTTCCATGTCATTTTGACCATGTACTTGATCAGTGACCAAGCAATTGCGGCAACAATGATCAGTACAATAACTGCCCCAAAAGATTGAATAGAGGGGTCTTGGATAAATTGAAGAAAGAATTCCATACGATGTCTATTGTCTGCAAGATCAATGCCGATTAGCTACTGCCGTAATTTGTGCGTGGGTTGTAAAATAAGCCCGTTTTCAAAAGGGTACCTTAATTGTGTCAAATAACATTCAATATTTCTACGATTCTGAAAAGAAACTGCTGGCGTATATTATTCGCGCGAATTTTACGCCAGAAATTACAACCTTCATTACGCCGCCTGAACATTCTTTTCAGGTCGGGTTTGTGGTGTATCCCCAAGATGGGGAAATTCAGCGGCACTATCATAATCCAATTGAGCGTAAGTTAGATCATACCTCTGAAGTGTTAGTGATCCGTGAAGGCTTATGTGAGATTGATATCTATGATGATCAGCAGCAGCTTGTCGCCACAACCCAAATGGCACAAGGTGATGTGATGATTATGGTGGCCGGTGGCCATGGTTTCCGCATGATCGAACCGACTGTGTTCTTAGAGATCAAGCAGGGACCATATATTGGTATTCAAGAGAAAACGCGCTTCTAAGCGTCAGCGTTTATGATTTTTGTCAACGAACCTGTTATTGGGCAGGCTGAAAAAACGTACGTTCAAGACTGTTTAGACACTGGCTGGATCTCTTCTGGCGGGAAATATGTTGATCAGTTTGAAGCCGATTGGGCCGCCTATTGTGGGCAACCGCATGGGATTGCTGTGGCAAATGGCACGGTTGCCCTTGAAGCAGCAGTGGCTGCGTTTGATTTTCCGCAAGGGTCAGAAATTATCCTGCCCACGTTTACGATTATTTCTTGTGCGCAGGCGATTACGAATTTGGGGCTTGTGCCCGTGTTGGTTGATTCTGAGCCTGATACATGGAATATGAACGTGGCCCAAGTGGCGCAAAAGATTACCCCTAAAACCGTCGCGATTATGCCCGTACATATTTACGGACATCCGGTTGAAATGGATCCGCTTTTTGCACTGGCCGCTGAACACAATCTGAAAATTATCGAGGACGCGGCTGAGGTACACGGGGCGGAATATCTCTCTGCTTACGGCCAAGCTGCGCCCACGTGGCTGCGCTGCGGTGGCATGGGGGATGTCAGCACGTTTAGCTTTTATGCCAATAAGCTCATCACCACCGGGGAAGGCGGCATGGTACTGGCTAGTACGTTAGCGCTCAATCAGCGCCTGCGGTCTTACCGTAACCTGTGCTTTCAACCAGAGCGCCGCTTTTTACACGATGAACTCGGCAATAACTATCGCTTGACGAATGTGCAGGCGGCAATTGGTGTGGCTCAGGTTGCCCGAATTGCCGAAATTGTGGCGCGGAAACGTGAAATTGCCCGGCAATACACGGAGCGCTTGGCGTCTATCAATGGCATTCAACTGCCCATTGAAAAGCCGTGGGCCAAGAGCGTCTTCTGGATGTACGGCTTTGTGGTCGATGAGGCGTGGGGCATGGATGCCGTTGACGTCGCTAAAAAACTACATGCCCTTGGTGTACAAACGCGCCCGTACTTCCTTGGGATGCATGAGCAGCCCGCGTTTCATAAGATGGGCTTATTTATTGATGAAGACTATCCAGTTGCGACGCGGATTGCCAAGCAAGGGCTGTACTTACCCACCGGGCTAGCGCTGACCGATGCGCAAATTGCAACCGTTTGTGACGCAATGCATAAGGTTTTTCAATAATGGCAATTTCAGATGGCGCTTATTTAGATAAGCTGTATGAATTTGAAAGTGAATATTGGTGGAGCGTGGGCATGCGGCGCGTTACGCGGCAATTGCTAGCACGCTTTACAACCCAAAATCAGCCGCTTAGCTTGGTTGAAGTGGGCTGTGGCGGGGGCTTATTTCTAAATGAGCTGAGCCAAGACATGGCCGATGCGCAGTTGCACGGCTTTGACCTGAACCCCAGTGCAGTGACGCACGCGTCTGAGTTTTATCCGCATCTCCCTTCGTTTAGCTTGGTCGATATGCACCAAATTCCTTACCCAGCCAATTCTTTTGATGTGGTGGTCGGGCAAGATGTGTTTGATCAAATTGGCGTTGATATGGTTACCGCGCTAAAAGAGGCGCACCGCGTATTGCGGCCAAATGGCATTGTATTGCTGCGTGTAAGTGCCTACAGCTGGCTTGCTAGCCCGCATGATAAAGCGTTTGGCACGGGGCAACGGTATAACACCGGCCACCTCAAAGGCTTGGTGCGTGAAGCCGGTTACACCGTACAGAATGTGACGCACGCCAACGCAATTTTGCTGCTGCCGGCGATCATTGTGCGCCTAGCAAATCGCTTTGGCCTGATGCAGGTTGAAAGCCAGCTAAAAATTGACCCCTTTACGAATAAAATTTTCTTGGCATTGCTAGCGCTTGAATCCAAATGGCTGCGCTGGTTGCCGCTGCCGTTTGGCCTAAGCCTTTATATTGTTGGACGAAAAGACTGATGTTGAAAGTTTGTAGTGTTTTGCCAGTGTATAACGAGCGTGAAAACATTGGCCGCCTGATTGATGAGCTGCTAGCCGCGGCCACGCCAGATTATGACTATATGGTCTTAGTGGTGGATGATGAATCGCCAGATGGCACGGCTGACGTTGTGCGTGAGCGGATGGCGCGTTATAACGCCGCTGCTGAACAAGTTGCGCTGCTGTACCGCACCAATGACAAAGGCCTCACCAAGGCGATCCAAGCCGGTATCGATACCGCGATTGAAACGTACGGCGCGGATATTGTCACGTGGATGGACTGCGATGGCTCGATGCCACCGGCAGAAGTCCCGAACTTAGTGTCCTTGCTTATTCAAGATCCAACGGTTGCGGTTGCTGTTGGTTCGCGCTGGACGGGCGACGGCGCCGATGAAGGTCATGGCTTTATGGCGCGGACGCTCAGCTGGATTATCAACACGTTTGCCAAAGTCTGGACTGGTGGCAAGCTAACCGATTACACCAGTGGGTTTGTGGCGGCGCGCAAGGCTGTGCTCACACAAATTAGATTGAATGGCGACTATGGCGAATACTGTATCGATATTCTCAACCGCGCCGAGCGGCAACATACCGTGCAAGAAATGCCGTATGTGTGCGTGCCACGCTGGGCGGGCGAAAGTAAAACTGGCGCAAATTTGTGGGATTACCTTGTCAAAGGACGCAAGTATGTGCGCACAATTGTTACGCTGCGCCGTGAGCTAGGGTATTTTTCTGGCTAATATGACTGCTGTGCAACCGCTTCCTAAGAAAGTTATTGCTGGCGTTGTGGCGCTAGGCGTGGCTGTTCGCGCCTGTTTTTTTTATTATTTGTATGTGATTTACCGCACGCCGGGGTCAATTCACTTTGATCCAACGTATGGTGAAGCCAACACGTATGAAATCCCCGCACGTACCATGCTGCAAGCTTGGGATTTTTCGCATCCGCTGTTAGATTACCGGCCGCCCATTCAAGGGTTATTTATTTCGCTGTTCTACACGATTTTTGGTGAACAACCGCTGTTGCCGCTTGCCGCGCAGCAGCTTACCTCAGCCGCGATTGCTATTCCAGCTATTCTGATTGCGCGTGAACTGGGCTTTTCTAAGCGCGTGCAGCTTGCAGTCGGGCTAATTGTTGCCTTGGATATTGCGTCGATTGTGATTGGTCTCACGCTAATGGCCGAGACGCTGGGCAATTTCTTACTAACCATCTTCTTGCTGTATTACATCCGTTTGTTGAAAAACAGCCGCTGGCAAGATGCCGTGCTGGCTGCAATCGCACTGGGGCTTTCTACGTTGACTCGGCCAACGCCAATTTACTATTTAGTGTTTGCCTTGGTGCCGATGGTGTTCTTTGTCAAACGCTGGCCGCAAAAAATGGCTGTGCTTACGGGTGTCTTTTTGATTATTGTGCTGCCGTGGTTCTATCGTAATCAGGTGCATGCGGGCGAGTTTACAATTTCGACCGTAGGTAATTTTGATCTGCTGTTTTATAAAGGCGTTTCTGTGTACAGCAAGGCCAATAATATTTCGCCTGAAGAGGCCGATGCGGAACTTGCCTATCAATTAGATTTGCGGCTGGGGCAGGCAGGCGACCGCGCTGACTATTCTGTTGATGACAAATGGAAGTTCTTAACTGCTGGCGATTCGCGTACAGAAGAAGCGCTCACAAGCTACGCTTTTGAAATTTTCCGCGCCTATCCGCTGACCTACATCGCGGTAACACCGGGGCATCTTGCTAAGATGATTTTGAAGACCAACTTGCTTGAGATAATCTCATTGCGTTGGCTGTATGCAATTGAGTACCCATTCCATGCGGTTGGCTATTTGTTGGTGCTAGCGGGCACTATTTTAGCCCTCGTGCGCCGCCACTGGCTGCTGCTGTCCGTTACGGTATTGCCTATTGCTTATTTTATTGGCGTCCCGTTGATTCTAGGTGGCACCGGCATGGACACCCGTGCCCGCACGCCTGTTACAACAAGCTTTGTTTTGCTGGCTGTCTACGCGTTTACAATTGCCTATGACCGCTATTCCACGCGTGCAACGCAATAATTATGACTAATATTTCTCCTGATTTACCACTGTTAGATTTACACCGTCACTTAGATGGTAGCGTGCGCCTGCAAACGATTTTAGAGCTAGGCCGTAAGCACAACTTGCCGCTGCCTGCGTTTGATCTAGAGGGCTTGCGGCCCCACGTGCAAGTGTCCACGCCGCAACCGGGGCTGCTCGAATTTCTAGAGAAGTTCAAATGGATGACCGGTGTGCTTGTGGATTACAAAGCCTGTCGCCGCATTGCGAAAGAAAATCTGCTTGATGCTGCTAAAGAGGGCATTGACTATATTGAACTGCGGTTTAGCCCGTGGTTTATGGCGGAGCCGCATGGCCTTGACCCTGCTGGTGTGACCGAAGCCGTTGTGCAGGGTGTGGCGGATGGCGTGCGCTTGACAGGCGTTCAGGCCAACTTGATTGGCATCTTGAGCCGCACCTATGGCGCAGAGATTTGCATGAAAGAGCTCGACGCGTTATTGACGCAGCGCGACCACATCACCGCGCTTGATTTGGCGGGCGATGAAGGCAACTATCCGGGTGCGTTGTTTGTTGAGCACTTCAAGCGTGGCCGCGATGCGGGCTGGAATATTACGGTGCATGCCGGTGAAGCGGCTGGAGCCGAAAGCATTTGGCAAGCGATCAATGATCTTGGCGCAACGCGCATTGGGCATGGCGTTCGGGTCGATGAGGATCCAGCCTTGATGGAGACCCTAGCAAAGCGCGGTATTGGGGTAGAAGTGAGCCTAACTAGCAATTTGCAAACGAGTACAGTGCCTAGCTATTCCGCGCATCCGCTCAAGAAAATGTTAGATGCGGGTGTCAAAGCTACAATCAACACGGATGACCCTGGCATTAGCGCAATTGATTTGAAATATGAATATGATGTGGCGGCACCACGGGCAGGGTTGACCAAGCAAGATATTCGGCAGGCGCAGCTCAATGCGCTTGAAATCGCATTTTTAGACGAAGAAGCGAAGTCAGATTTGGTGATTGCGAAAGTAATGGGGTAAAGCTAGGCTGAATGTATAAGCCCGTTTATAAGTGACGTCAGCGATAGATTTTGAAAGCAGCACCTTTGTAGCGCCACATCGCGGTGTGGCGTTACA
>JAHDBW010000366.1 GCA_020630175.1 Anaerolineales bacterium | reverse complement strand
AATACCAAAATCAAACCTACATTCAAAGTTAAGCATATCTAAATTTCCTTGATAAGGCGCGGAACTAATATTACTTATATAGTTTTAGTTTCAAAATTTCTAAATACGGCTGTTTACGCTTATTGATTGAGGCTAATAATGAGTAAAAGGTTACAACGAACTTATCATCATGCAAAAAAAATATTTCACTCTATTTCCAAAATCGGTGCGTAATAGCGTATTTGTAATAGCGGTCGCCTTATTGGCATTGTCTTTTCCAAACCCCACTGTTAGCGCGCAGATCGATACAGGCGCTATCAATACTGAGACAGTCTCATTAGATAGTGTTGCCAGCATTGAAACCGATCGCGCTTTTTCAGTCTTGCCCCAAGGTAGCTGTGCCGCCGCAACTGATTTAGGCGGGACAGTTTTTCGCGATTTTGATAATGATGGCGTTAATGACATTGCTGGTGGTCCGGATGTTGCGTTCTATGATGCAAACAACCTGATTACTGTTTATGCGTATGACAGCGACAACAATGAGATTACATCGCAGGTTGTAGGGGCAGACGGAACCTATAACTTTGATGACATTTTCAATGGCAATACCCATGTAAGGCTTGAATTTACGGGTTTACCAAGTTACTTGGATGTTGGTTACAGCGCAATTGGCGCTGGTACTGAAACTCAGATTCATACGGCAGGCACTTGTACTGCGGACTTAGCAGTACATAACGCTACAGATTATTGCCAGTCAAATCCTGAGCTTTTCACAAGTTGCTATGTTGCTGGGTCAGCTGATGGTGGCGGCACGGCCGCTTCGTCAGATGCGATTGTTAGCGTGCCTTACAACACAGCAGACAATGGGCAAATGACTGCCAATAGTTATTGGGCAGATGTGAGTGATATTGGCGCCACATGGGGGATTGCTCACCAACGTAATACGGATAACATTTTCACAGCAGCCTTGCTCAAGCGTCACTCAGGGCTAGGCTCTCTAGGGTTGGGTGGTATTTACCTTACAGATGTTGGGGCCGTTACTACTGCTCCTTACATTGACTTAGCGACTCTAGGTATTGATGTAGGCGCATTGTCTGGTCCGCGTAATTTGCCAAGCGATGCGGATCAACCAAGTTACGATGTGCCAGCGATTCCGGTCATCGGGAAGGTGGGTCTTGGAGATATGGAAATCTCAGAAGATAACGCCACACTTTTTGTCATGAATTTGAATGACAAGGAAGTTGTTGAAATCAATATTGGCAGCCCGGCCGCTGTCAACACATCTATTACCGCCGCCAATGTTTCTACTCATGCGGTGCCATCGCCAACATGTAACAATGGTGAGTGGCGGCCGTTTGGCCTTGAGTATCGCGATGGACGTTTGCTTGCAGGTGGCGTTTGTAGTGCTGAAAATGGCGGAACAACTGCAGACTTGGTTGGCTATATTTATGAGTTTGATCAAGTGGCTGATGCGTTTGATAGCACTCCAATTCTTACAATTCCATTAGATTACACGCGTAATTATGTCCATGGCTGGAGTGCAAGCTGTGATTCATTTGTGCCATGGTCTGAAGACTATACGGACACTGATATTTTCTCAATATTTGATGTTGGTCAAGGCATTTGTAGTCCGCAACCGATGTTGTCTGATATTGAAATCTTGGATGATGGTTCACTTGTGATTGCATTCATGGACCGATCTGGCTTGCTGTTTGGTCACCTCAACTACCTTACAGATTTAACAGAGACGGATACAACACTCATGTGGACGCAAGTTGGTGGTGAAGTCCTGATTGCTGAAAAAATCGGAGACACCTATCAACTTGAATCAGGTGGTGAACTGACAAATGGTAACGGTTGTGGTGCAGGCGCACTACAGCTTGGCCCTGGTGGCGGTGAATTCTTCTGTGATGAAAACTTTCAACAGTTTGCAGATTCTGGTCATGGCGAAACAGTCGAAGGTGGCTTGGTTGCCGTCCCTGGTGCAAACCAAATCGTAATGACGATTATGGACCCGCTAGACACGTGGTCAGCAGGTTATAGCTGGATGGATCTTACATCCGGGCGTGAAACAAAAGACTATGAGATATTCGACTCTAGCGATGGCTTCCCACCAGTTAATCCTTCTGGGACTGCTGGTAAAGGCATCGGTCTGGGTGACATTGCATTATTTTGTGTAGCAGCACCAATTCAAATTGGTAACTATGTCTGGTTAGACACCAACAGAAACGGTGTGCAAGACCCAGATGAGGCCGGTATCGATGGCGTAGTGGTCACGTTACATGACATGAACAACGCTGGTGCACAAGTCGGTTCAGCAACTACGGCTAGCGGTGGCCTGTACACGTTTGGTGGCCCTAACGACACGAACATGACGACTGGGGCGCTGCTGAGCAACAATGATTATGAAATCCGTATTGACTTTGCAGATGCGAACTTAACCGGACTTGCCATTACCTTGCAGGATAGCGGTTCTAACAATCTGCATGATAGTGACGGGGACAATGGCGCACTAAATGCTGGCTATACGACAATTGCCTACACTACCGGCGCGCCTGGCGACAATGATTACACGCTTGATTTTGGCTTCTCCACGCCTACTTTTGACCTCGCATTAGAAAAAATTGTTACTAGTGCTGGGCCGTTTGCGCCTGGTGATCCTGTTGTGTTTACGATTACGGTTCATAACCAAGGCGGCGTCAACGCTTATGATATCGACGTACAAGATTATATTCCATCAGACATGGCGTATAGTGCCACCAACAGTACAGGAACGGGGACGCTCACCACAGTAAATACTGAAACGGTAGGCTTTACCAATAATGATGATGGAACCTTTACGATTGATGCGCTTGCCGCTGCTGATAGCGTTAGCTTTGATATTGAACTAACAATCTCTGGTACTTTTGCTGGGACAACTATTACGAACTGGGCTGAAATTTCAGACGCGACCAACACTGACAATGGAACAACCACTGAAGATGTAGATAGCACTCCAGATAGTACGAACTTTAATCAGCCTGGCGAAACAGACGATCTTGATGATGACAATGTTGTCAACGAAGATGGCAAGAACGGTGGGGATGAAGATGATCATGATCCGGCAGTTGTGACAGTTGTGCAAGCAACCGCAACACCAACTGAAACACCACTACCAGGTGAAACCCCAACAAACACGCCAGCACC
>JAHDBW010000365.1 GCA_020630175.1 Anaerolineales bacterium | reverse complement strand
TGCACCATTGGGTTGCGCAAGCAAAAACATTGACGCCTGTTATTACCTACTGAACCTCACTTCACTCCCCACAGCCTCTACTATTAGCGCGCTACCGCAGTTGCGGCCAATCTGCACCTACGCTTTTAAAGCGGGCGTACAACGCTTCAATCAGCGCCGTGTCAATCGGCAATTGTTGCGCAACCATTTCAATATTGGCCAGAACGTGCGCCGGATTTTGCGTGCCGATAATCGCTACATCAACATCTGGGTGTGCAAACGTAAAGCCCATCGCTAACAGAATCCGATCAACAGCAATGTTCGCAACAGCCGGATCTTCACGCATTGTCTGCGCGCGGGCAAAATACTCTGCCGCATAATCACTGGGGCTGACAGCCGCCGCCCAAGCCCCATTTGCAATTGGGCGCTTAATAATGACGCCCATCCCAGCGGCCTTCGCTTTTGCCAGTAACCCGGTTGCTAAAGCGGCCTGATCTACCAAGTTAAAGCTAGTTTGCAGGCTCGCAAACAGTCCGCTTTCAACTGCCCAATGGGCGGCTTCGTTATCATTACTAAGGCCAATGTAGCGCACCTTACCCGCTTGCTGAGCCGCCTGCAACTCTTCAATTGCATCGCCTTGCTTGAGCACATCTAGTGGCGGAGAATGCATTTGAAGCAGATCAATATAATCCGTGTTGAGGCGCTTTAGGCTCCGTTCAATACTGTGCCGTAGCGTTTCACGCGTCCAGTCTGCCCCTTGCCAGTCACCAGAGGCATGGCCAAATTTAGTCGCTAAGAAGTAGTCATTGCGCCGGTGAGACACCGCACGCCCAATCAAGTCTTCACTAATGTTGTAGCACGCAGAGGTATCTAAGAAGTTGATGCCACCATCCAGCGCCGTATTGAGCACTAAGCTTGCCCGCGCTTCCTGCGCCATTGTCAGCCGGTAACCGATTTCAGATAGTCCTAAGCCTAAACGGGTCAGTTGCATATCGGTGTTACCAAATTGTCGGGTTTGCATACGTGTTCTCCTCTAAACTATCATTTTTATAATGCGGCAGACTTTACCAGTAATCAACGGCGCTTACTATGGTTAACCGGCAATCCAGAACAAGTCTAGCCGTCTCCCCTATAATCTTTTTATGCAAGCAACCCCTAACCGTAATTTTATTTTGCATCCGGCTGTGCGGATAATAGCGCTCATTGCGGCGGCAGTCGTAACAGGCTTTTGGCTGTGGAATACACCCGCCGGTTTATTTGGCAAAGCCGATGCAGTTGGGTACGCCTTCTGCCATCGAATTGATACGCATTCGTTTCATGCTGGCACGCAACAACTGCCGTTTTGCGCCAGAGATACGGGCATGTATAACGGTGCTGCGCTCGGCCTAATTACAATTCTTGCAGTGGGGCGTAAGCGCTACAGTGGTTTGCCAACGCGCACGGTACTAGTCGCATTTGGGCTATTCGTGGCCTATATCGCAGTCGATGGCGTAAATTCACTCGCCAATGATATTCCGCAATTGCCAGCCCAATACATCCCAAATAACTGGCTGCGTCTCACATCTGGCACGGGGATGGGGCTCGTCATGATTGGCATGATCTATCCAATATTTGCCGGCACCTTTTGGTCAGTTCCAATCGATAGGCCAATTTTTCGGCTCAAAGAGTTAGGCGTACTGCTTGCGATTATGACGGTATTTGTAGTGCTGATTGTCAGCAATCAACCGCTCGTGTTACAGGCATTTGGCTTGCTCAGTGCCGCAGGCGTTCTCGCGATTTTGATCATGATCTACAGCGTGATCTTTATGACATTCAGCAACACCTTCAACCGTGGCGAAAGCTGGCACGATGCGATCTTACCGCTCACAGTGGGTTACACCTTAGCCATTAGCCAGGTCTTTGTGATCGATATGTTGCGCTTCTCATTAACTGGCACATGGGGTGGCTTCGTTTTCTAATCCTTAACATTTCGCAAAACTGTGTGACGAAATGTGCAACCTTGGGCTCTAATTCTACGTATACAGTAGTGTGATACTGTAATCATAAGCAGTTGCGAGGTCTTGCAACTGTATATGACACCATCTGAATTGCTTCGATGGATTGTCAAAGGAGAAATGTTATGGAAGTTATAACCGCTGCCCAAAGTATTTTCGGCGCATTTGGGCTTTCATCAAGTGCGGGGCTAAATGCCTACCTACCCTTGATGGCCGTAGGATTTGCGTCCCGTTACACCAATTTGATCAACCTTGGCGAGAATTTCAACTGGCTGCAAAACCCATGGGTGTTGGGCATCTTAGTTGTGCTCTCAGTTGTTGAGTTCTTTGCCGACAAAATCCCGGCCGTCAACCACGCCAATGATTTAGTGCAAACGGTCGTCCGACCTGCTGCTGGCGCAATCTTGTTCGCAGCGTCAACGCAAGTTGTTACCGACATCAATCCAATTGCTGCTGGTGCGCTTGGTCTCTTGACCTCAGGCACAATCCACACTGCAAAAGCCACTGTGTTACGTCCAGCAGTCACGGCGACAACAGCCGGTGTTGCAAACCCAGTTGTGAGCGTGCTAGAAGATGTAATTTCAATCGGCGTGGCAGTCTTGGCACTCGTTATGCCAGCACTAATGATTGTTGTGGTCTTATTCCTGATCTACTTGATCGGGCGTATGATCTACCGCCGCATGAACCGCAACGTGGCCTATAGCCGCTAACGTAACGCGCAGGCGCTACGCCTAAACAAACAACGTGCCCAGCTTATGCGCGCGTGCCAACTGTTGGATCTCTTCCACAGCGGCACGCGCGTTTTGTTTTTCTGCATCAGAGACCGCCAGCGCGGCAAACTCATCCTCGTCTAAAACGGTGCAGGCACCATCTGGATCAACCCACACATCCAGCGCCAAATCCATCATTTGGATTTCTGTTTCAGTAATTGTCACTGGGCGTGAGATGTTGCAATACCAACCTTTGAGGCTGTTATCTACGTGTGAATGAATTGCAAAGATGGCATACCAACGGTCAGTAAAGAAACGTTCGCGGAAAACATCCCCTTTCTCAAAAACCACATAGCCAAAGTCGATGCGGTCGCGTAATAAAAAGACGGCCTCAATCTGCACACCATCTGAATGTTGATGCGTGATTTGGCCGTCCCAAGTGAGATCAGTGGTGCCGTCTGGGAGAAGTTTGCGGACTGTGATGGGCAT
>JAHDBW010000057.1:10758-19625 GCA_020630175.1 Anaerolineales bacterium | reverse complement strand
GTTAGTATCTAGTTTACCAAAACTTGTGTTGGTGCCACAGTCACCGATTCGCGCTCTACAAGCTGCATGGGAATTACTCTGGGAGCCAGCGACAATTCATCATCATTAATCAGCTTCAAAAGCGATTCAACTGCCACCCGCCCTAGTTCATAGCGATCAACGGCAGCGGTAGTTAGCGGCGGGGTTACCATGCCAGAGACGCGGATGTTGTCAAACCCAACAATTGAAATATCACCGGGCACGCTGCGCCCGGTTTCACGGCAGGCTTGCAAAGCACCAATCGCCATGCGGTCGTTATAACAAATGACTGCGCTAACATCTGGCTGCGCTTTTAGCAGCGCCAGCATGGCAGCATGCCCACCATCAAACGTGGACTGCGCCGGAAAAATTTTATTTTCTATGGAGAGGCCGCGCTGTTTCATTTCAGCTTTGAACGCATTTAGGCGGCGCGAATTTTTGAAGCCTTCAGACTGCACAGGGCTAAGCATGCCAATGTTACGGTGCCCAGCGTCCCAAATATGGGTAAAGGATTGCCGAATACCATCAACATGGTCAACGGCCATCAGGTGGATATTTGGATGCGTCACCGCGCGATTGATCAGCACGATTGGTCGATAAGTATTAGCAAAGGCAATGAGCTTTTCTTCAGCTAATTCATGCGAAAACAGCACGATGCCATCTACCCGTTGCGCGGCCATGGTCTTAAGCGCCTGATGCTCAACATCGGCGTTTTCATCGGTATTACTAATAAAGACTGAGTACCCATGCTGACCGGCAATGTCTTGCAGGCCACGCGCAACTGAAGAGAAATACGGGTTCGCAATATCGCCCACAATCAGACCGATTGTGCTGGTACGTTGCGTGACCATGCTGCGGGCTTGCAAGTTTGGGGTGTACCCAAGTTGCTGAATAGCCGCTAGCACTTTCGCTTTCGTTTTTGGTGAGATTTCACCTTTATCGTTGATTGCACGGGAAACCGTTTGGCGGGAAACGCCAGCTTCGCGGGCAACATCTTCAATCGTTACGCCTTTCACAGTGCATGGAGTGTAACCGGATTTTTTTTTAGAGTCAAAGCGGTTGTTCTGATCAGCCCGCTTTTGCTCAGGCACACAGATATGACAAGAACCGCAAAGCTCACACAGTTACGAAATAAAGAACGCTGGTCCGTTGTAATTATTGGCGGCGGCATCAATGGCGTTGCCACTTGGCGTGATTTAGCGCTGCAAGGGATAGATGCGCTCCTAATAGAAAAGAATGATTACTGCTCCGGCGCGAGCGCAGCGTCATCGCACATGGTGCACGGCGGCATTCGGTATTTGGAAAACGGCGAATTCCGCTTAGTGAATGAAGCCGTCAACGAACGTAACCGCCTACTGCAAAATGCGCCGCATGCCGTCACACCGCTGCCAACAACAATCCCGATTTTCAAGCGTTTTTCTGGCTTACTCAACGCCCCTCTCAAATTTATCGGGTTACTCAATCGTCCCTCTGAACGCGGTGCACTCGTGATCAAAATCGGCATTATGCTCTACGAATGGTATGCCCGCGAAACAAACAGCATGCCCAGCCATACGCTGCGCAACCGCGCTACAGCCTTGGCAACATTCCCACAGCTCAATCCTGCCATTACCCACACGGCAACCTATTACGACGCCATGATGCCCTCACCAGAGCGCATTTGCATTGACTTGCTACGCGATATTGAAACTGCCGAGACGCAGGCCCTGGCGCTCAATTACCTCGCCGCAACCGGCGCAAGCGCGAATACGCTCACACTGACGGATCAGCTCACGCAAGAAACGTTTACCGTGCGGCCCGAGCTTGTGATCAACGCCGCCGGCCCGTGGATTGATATTGCCAATGCTAACTTGAACCAACCCACCCGCTTTATTGGTGGCACCAAAGGTTCGCACCTAGTGTTAGATCATCCAGAATTGCGCCAAGCGATTGGCGACCACGAATTCTTCTTTGAGAATCACGACGGCCGCATTGTGCTGATTTATCCATTGCACGAGCGCGTGATGATTGGCACCTCAGACATTGCCATCGACAATCCAGATGACGCGGTTACGACCGAAGCTGAAATTGATTACTTCCTAGCGATGACGAAGAAAGTCTTTCCCAACATTGTGATTCAGCGTGACGCGATTGTGTTTCATTTCTCTGGCGTGCGCCCGTTGCCTGCTGGCGATGCTAAGTCGACAGGACAAATTTCACGCGATCATCATATAAAGACGGTGCCTGTCAGTGAACAAAATCAATATCCAATTTTGGCGCTAGTTGGCGGCAAATGGACTACATTCCGCGCATTTGCTGAGCAAACGACCGACGTTGTGTTGAAAAAACTCGGGCGAACCCGCACCGTTTCAACTGCGGCACTGGCAATTGGGGGCGGCAAAGACTATCCATTAGATGTTGAAAGTTGGGCCATTCGCACCGCACGTGAGACAGGTGTACCCATTGCAAGGGCAACCGCTTTATTTGAACGCTACGGCACGACAGGGTATGCTATTGCCAAGTCTGAAGCATTGCGCCCAACGCCATTAGTCGCTGCGCCCAGCTACACGCACGGCGAGTTGCACTGGCTCATCAACCATGAACAATGCCAACGCTTGGCAGACCTTGTCCTGCGCCGCACCTTGCTAGGCATGTTAGGTTACGTCACGCGTCCGATGCTAACGGAACTGGCACAGCTTATGGCCACAGCGCTCGACTGGACTGCTGCACAAACAGAAAAAGAAATTGTGCATACCGTGGCGTTGTTAAACAACAAACACGGCATGCAGCTATAAACAACTGATTTCCCAACAGGAACAGCTATGACCGCCACACAATTCGATCCTACAGAACACCCGCACCGCCGTTACAATCCGTTGACGGGGGAATGGGTGCTTGTTTCACCACACCGTGCCAAGCGCCCTTGGCAAGGACAGGTTGAAAAAACACCACCTGATACGCGCCCGGCGTATGACCCAACCTGCTACTTATGCCCCGGCAACACGCGCATTAGCGGCACGACCAATCCAGACTATGCTGCAACGTATGTCTTCAATAATGACTTTGAAGCCTTGCTCAATAACACGCCAGAGATGCAGCCCGGTAATAATCCGCTGATGCAAAGTGCGGCGGTCAACGGCACCTGCCGCGTGATGTGCTTTTCGCCAAAACACAATCTGACACTGCCAGAAATGCACGTAAGTGAAATTGAAGCCGTGATCAACACGTGGGCTGAGCAAATGACAGAGCTCGGCCAAACCTATAAATGGGTGCAAGTGTTTGAAAACAAAGGTGCGATTATGGGCTGTTCTAATCCGCACCCGCACGGTCAGATTTGGGCGCTTGATGCACTACCAAATGAAGTTCGCAAAGAAGATGAAACGCAACTGGCTTACTTAGAAGAACACGGCAGCTTGATGCTTTTGGATTACGCAACCCAAGAACTTGCGGCGCGTGAACGGATTGTGGCTGAAAATGAAGATTGGCTGGCCGTGGTGCCGTACTGGGCAACGTGGCCATTTGAAACGATGCTATTGCCCAAGTTCCAAGTGAAACGCTTGCCAGACCTTACAGCGACACAACGCGAATCATTAGCCGATGCGATGCAAATGCTCCTCACGCGTTATGACAATTTGTTTGAAACCTCATTCCCGTATTCAATGGGCTGGCACGGTGCGCCTTATGGGGCAGATAATGACCACTGGCAACTGCACGCGCACTTTTACCCACCATTGTTACGCTCGGCAACTGTAAAGAAATTTATGGTTGGCTTTGAAATGTTAGGCGAATCACAACGTGATCTCACCGCAGAACAAGCCGCAGATCGGCTGGCTGCGCTTTCCACCACACACTATAAAATGCTTGCGACGAAGTAAGGCTCTCTTGACCATGAAAGATCAACTAATTTCTGCTTTCCAAGCCCGCTACGATGCGGACCCAACCATCATTATTCGCGCACCGGGCCGGGTGAATATTATTGGCGAACATACTGACTATAACGATGGCTTCGTGTTGCCGATGGCTATCAACCGCGCGGTTTGGATTGCGCTGCGCCCACGCAAAGACGCGACCGTCACAATTTATTCCGTCAACTACGACTCTGAAGATTCGTTTGACCTCAACAACATCGAACACACCGACGCCGGTTGGATTGAATACGCAAAAGGCATGAGTTGGGCCTTACTAGAGGCTGGCTACTCCCTAAGTGGTTGGGAGGGCGTGCTTGCGGGTGACGTGCCGGGCGGTGCGGGACTGTCGTCTTCTGCTGCGCTAGAAATGGCAATTGGGCGCGCTTTTGAAGCCGTTGCGGGTGAAACTTGGGACGGCACCAAACTCGCGTTACTCGGCCAAACAACTGAAAATGACTGGATGGGTGCCAACACGGGCATTATGGATCAGATGATTTCTGCCAATGGGCAGCAAGATCACGCGCTATTTATCGACTGTCGCTCGTTAGATGCTGAACTTGTGCCGCTGCCAGCAGGCTCTTGCATTGTAGTGATGGACACTTCAACCCGCCATAGCCATGTGGATGGCGAATACAATGAAAGACGGGCACAATGTGAAGCGGCAGCAGCGGCATTTGAGGTCAAAGCCTTACGTGATGTGAGCGTGGCCGACTTCAACGCCAAGTCAGCCATTCTTGAAGCCCTGACTCGGCAGCGCGCCCGGCACGTGGTCACAGAAAATGAACGGACGCTCGCCGCCGCAAATGCCATGAAGGCTGGCGATGTGGCAACCCTTGGCAAGCTAATGAATGCCTCGCACGTGAGTATGCGTGATGATTTTGAGATCTCATCTACAGCGTTAGACAAGATGGTGGAGATTGCACAAGCGCAACCCAACTGCTACGGCGCACGCATGACCGGCGGTGGCTTTGCTGGCTGTGCTGTGGCGCTTGTTGATGTAGACGCCGCAGAAAGTTTTGTAGCAGCGGTTGCACCTGCTTATGAAGCCGCAACAGGGCTGACACCAGCGCTCTATGTTTGTGATGCAACGGATGGGGCTCGCGCCGTCGACGCCTAACGTAGCGGCCGTTTACTTCAAGTGAATATTAACTAAAAAGGGCACGCTGATGTAGAGATCAGCGTGCCCTTTTGTATTTTCAAACAGTGGTGCAATTACAAGCTTACAATGCCTGCGCGCAACGCGTATTTGGTCGCGCCAACGCGGTTTGAGACATTGATTTTGGTAAACAACATACTCAGTTTATTTGTGACAGTTTTTGGTGACACGCCCAATTCAGTTGCAATGTGCTTATTTTCTGCGCCGTGTGCCACAAGCTTTAGCAGTGAGATTTCAGCTTCAGACAAAATAGACGGCGGAATATCCAATTCTGAGGTGGTCACCTTTACTGGCCCAGCCACCGGTTTTGCCACAGCTTCTTCATTGATCTGCTGCAAAATCTCTGGATGCACAATCGATCCGCCTTGCATGACGGTACGAATGCCATTCTTCAGATAGTCGCCTGAGACCGCATCTTTATAAAGAAACCCAACCGCCCCATTTTGTAGCGCTTGCATCGCCTGCCCTTTTTCATCAAGTGAGGTGAGCATAATAATCTTGATTGTTGGGCGGCGCTTCAGGATATCAATCGTGGCTTCAATGCCGTTCATGATTGGCATTTGAATATCCATGAGGATCACATCCGGATCTAATTCCAGCGTCTTTGTAATCGCAATGTCGCCTCTGGTTGCATCACCGACAACTTGAATGCTCGCATCAGACTGCAAAGCAATCTGGACGCCAGCGCGAAATACATCATTATCATCCACTAGTAAAATACGGATCGGGTTGTCTAAATTATCTTGCGATTGCATTGGTCAAAACTCCACAGTTGCTCGGTTACAAGCTGGCTAGCATATAGCGCCCAATTCCCTAAATATTTGCATGGGCTTTTAGTTAGATCAGCTATATCCTACCGTATTGTATTTTACTGAAGATCCATTTTCGATTAGAAAAAAGCTAATCCAACGTTTCAAAACTGTTATAAACAGTCTTTTCCTCATAGAAATTGATGTATTGCAACGTAATTCATCTATGATAAGCGTTAACCCTACACGAACTGTAATTACAGCGTTTCAGTCAATTTTCCCTTTGAAATAGCAGAAGCTGGCCCTATTTTGGCGCAGTCTTGCGCAATTTACTACAGATTACAGTTTTGCCCGATTGGGGTCGGGCGTTAATGGAAGTAATTACAGTACTGCCCGATTGCGCAGTGCGATGGCTTTTAGAATGAGAGCGTAACTAACCATTCCCCTGTTAAATGGCCTGTGATGCAGCACTCCTGCTGTTCGCTTGTAATTAGTGCTATGGACTCTTTGTAATGGAACAAAAACTTACTTTTACCGCTGACTTTTTGGCAAATCACCCAGTATTTAGCGCATTTGACAATGTCATTCTGCAAGCGATCTCTGAGCGTCTAACTCGGGTCGAGATCGAGGAGTCTGACATATTACTTGCCTTGGGTGAGCCTGGTGACGCCATGTACATCTTAGAGACCGGATTGCTGAAGGCCTATTTTGTCCATCCAGAGACTGGTAATCGGGTGGACTTAAGCTTGATCCAGCCAGGGGCATTGGTCGGTGAACTGTCGCTAATTAGCGGGCAGCCGCGCAATGCCACGGTAGAAGCGCAAGAACATTCTGTCTTACATAAGCTTTCAAAGCAAAGCCTTGAACAAGTCATTGAACTGCACCCGGAGCTAGAAGTTGCCATTTCTGCTTATATGCAGCCCAGCATTGAGCGCAAGCAGCTTGGCGAAGCACTGGAACGCTTATTAGGTTGTCCGGTAAATAAAGACACCATTGAAGACCTACAAGCTAGCAGCGAATGGATTAGCGTGCTTAGTGGCGATGTGCTATTTCATGAAAACGATATTGCCGATTCGCTTTTCATTGTGATTAGCGGTCGCTTGATCACAAAAACAACCGACATCAACGGCTTTGAAGTCAGCTTAGGAGAAATTAGCGCGGGGCAAACCTTGGGTGAATATGCAGCGCTTACCAAAAGCCAACGTACAGCAACTGCTTACGCTATTCGCGATACTAATCTGATCAAGGTGCAGGTGGAAGCCATCCAACGCGTGATGACGACTTACCCACAGGCATTCCCGACCATTATGAAGAATTTGGTAAACCGCCATATTCATAATTTTGTTCCAACGAAAACGTCTAAAACGCGGGCCACTACCCTGTGCTTTATTCCGCTTGATCCGGTTACCCAATCGATTGATCTTTTTGAAACCATTGGCCAAGCGCTAAGCCAGTATGGCAAGACGCTCATCCTAACAGCGGAGCGCTTCGACAATTTGTATGGCAACTCCAAAGCGTCGCAAATCCCATTTGGGCATCCGCTAAATAACCTCATCACACACTGGCTCAATGCCCGTGAGCAAGAGTATCAGTTCATCATTTATATTGGTGACCGCAGCCGTACCAGTTGGACACAACGCAGCATGCGGCAAGCAGATCGCATTTTGCTCTTGGCAAGCCCCGAAGATACGCCGTCAGACCCCCAAGATTGGGAGCAACGCCTGCTTAGCGGACACGCCAACACCCATGTTGACCTGATCCTTGTCAATGAAAATCAACCAACAATTGGCGCAAATCGCTGGCTGCCAGAACGGGATCTTGAAGCAATCTTTCACCTAGATCCTAAAAGCCCGACCAGCATGAATCGCATGGCGCGGATTTTGTCTGGAAATGCGGTAGGGCTAGTGCTGGCCGGTGGTGGTGCGCGGGGTATGTCTCACGTTGGGGCAATCCGCGCGTTGGAAGAAAACGGCTACGATGTAGATTACGTTGCTGGCACAAGTATGGGTGCTTTGGTTGCGGGCGTCTACGCCCAAGGCGCGAGTTGGCAAGACATGCAAAGTTTGGCGCGTCAATTTTCTGACCCAAAGCTGATTAAGGACCCCACCTTTCCGGTAACGGCAATGATGTCTGGCCGAAAGGTGACTCGCATCTTAAAGGCCTTATACGGTGAAGACACATATATTGAAGATTTAACGCGGAAATTCTTTTGCATTGCCTCCAACTTGAGCCGCTCGCGGCCAGAGATATTTCACTCGGGGATCTTATGGGAATCCGTGCGCGCTAGTATGGCAATTCCAAGTATCTTCCCGCCGATGATGCACAATGGTGATGTGCTGGTTGATGGCGCATTGATGAACAATTTTCCATTAGACATCATGCGACGCCAAATTGGCGGTGGCACCATTATTGGCATCAACGTGAATCCGCGGTCAACTAAGTCCTATAAGCCCTATACATTCGGGCCTTCGATTTCTGGCTGGCGCGTGCTGGCAAGCCGTATCAATCCGTTTAGCAAATCAATTCGGGTACCTTCGATCAATGGGGTAGTAATGCGGAGCATGTTTGTAAATGCAGACTATCAGTTGCGCAGCTTGCATGGGCTAGCGGATATTATGATCACCCCGCCAGTTAGTGAGTATGGCGTCTTAGCATACGACAAATACGACAGCATTGTAGAGAAAGGGTATCAGGCCGGCCAAATGGCGCTTGAACAGCTAAACGCCGCTTAGCAGGGCTTACGACACATCCGCAATAGACAAAAAACGCTGTAAAACAGCGTTTTTTTCTTTAAGCAGGCGGTAGTCGTGACAAATCCGTAATTTTTCTTCCACTTTTGCCCGACTAGAAACGGGCAAAACTGCCCGCATATTACACTGCTCCCCGATATCAGAATGGCCAAAAATCTAAACTATAGACATCAACAAGCAACACCGCTTTTGACACACTATAGACCAGATTTGAGATGCCAGACTTATTCAGCTAGACCCTTCAACCAAATGAGAAATCAGCACAGCGCTCGCTGCTGCGAACACCTGCAACATTTGGTTATCTACT
>JAHDBW010000057.1:0-10658 GCA_020630175.1 Anaerolineales bacterium | reverse complement strand
AGAAATCAGCACAGCGCTCGCTGCTGCGAACACCTGCAACATTTGGTTATCTACTTCGTAAGTCGACGCTACTGCTAACGCGCCTTACTAATTTCTTCACATCCCAACATTAGAGTCCGACTGGCTACAAATAAAACGCCATCACCCAGAAAAAGAAAAAGACACTTTCGCGTAATGCAAAAGTGTCTTTTTTTTGTACTCACGGCAGGAGTCGAACCTGCGACTTCTTGCTCCGGAGGCAAGCGCTCTATCCACTGAGCTACGTGAGCGGGTGTTGATGTCGGAATTCTATCATAGCGCGCATGTGTGCCAGATCCGACTTTGTCTCATACACGGCGCGTAACACCGTAATTTTGATCATCCTATAGTCACAGAAACGGACACACAACCGCAAACGAATCGGCTTGCGGCAATTCCGGAAGACTCATACGTGCAATCCGGACACAACTTGTGTGTTCAGACGCCCGGCCAAAACATAGTATTAGGTCACCAAGCAACGCGCTCTGATGCAAAGAAATATTGCGTCACAAGTTGTGAAAAATCGCACTCAGTCGAACTTTACACTAAGTGCAACACAACACAAAGCGTTGTCACAACTAAATAAGTCGCTGAACTATCTGCAGAGACGTGCGTAGTGCAAATCATTACACACGTGGTGGCCACCAGAACGCTCCTTACTTAGACCAATTAGTCTACAGGAGACACTCTAAGATGTTCAAAACAATCACATATACCGCCCTCGCATTGGCAGCAGCTGCAGCACCGTTCGTACTGAAAGCAACTGAAGCCGTCATGTTCGCCTCAGGCGGCGGTATCTCAGGCGTCTAGTACGCCCTTTCAGGGAGGCAGTTTACGCTGCCTCCCTGGCAAAATCTTCATATAACGTTGTCCAATCCGCTCGATGCGCTTGCCATTGACTAGCAGGGATAATCTGCAAGGCCTGCGCTACAAGATCAGCCGCAAGTTTAGTATTACCACCTGCAGCTTCACATTGTGCAAGCTCAACGTACGTAAAGGCCTTGGTAAAAGATCTAAAAAGGGCATCATTCCAAGTTTTTAGAATCTCATTTAGCTCCGCTTTTGCGCCTGCTATATCACCTGACACGCGTAGATAACTAGCCCAAGCCAAATTAAACTCTTGCTTCAGCCTTGGTTGTAATTCATCAATGGCTATATCTTGCTTTAAGGTCACTAATAGCTGCTGCATTTGTTCAACATCTTCAAGTTTCAAGCATAGTTGTGCAGCCTCAATAATTGAAACCACATAATTGACAGTGTCTTGCAATTCCAACCAAATCGCAGCTGACTGAATCATGCAGTCATAGGCGGCTTGATAGTTTTTCTCGAAGAAATGCACATCAGAATACATAGCCAATGCACTTGCAACGGCAAAGGAATTTTTGGTAGCCCGGGCTAAATCTAATCCGGCTTGAA
The DNA here is from genome assembly GCA_020630175.1 of Anaerolineales bacterium. GTDB lineage: Bacteria > Chloroflexota > Anaerolineae > Anaerolineales > UBA6668 > JAHDIM01. Next base: position 9,224 of record JAHDBW010000057.1, on the reverse strand, counting down.
TATGCTCAACACCGGCCTGCACTTGCCCCTGTACAAATAATGCCTGCCCCAGCCCAATCCGAATGATCGCTTCCTTGGTATTCCCTTCTGACATGAGAGAAAGCGCTAGCGCCTTTCGATAAAAATCAATTGCGATTTTTGTATTTCCTAAGAGCCGCTGACTACTGGCTAGTTGTCGGAAAATCTCAACTTTCTGATCCGGTTCGTTCACAACAGACAGGGCCTTTTCTAAAAAAGCATCCCATTCATGCTCCGCACCAACGACCCGAATAAAATCAAACGCCTTAATAATCAGCTTTACGCCCTGCTCGTTGGTTAGGTCTGATTGCAGACTAAACTCTAGCAGTTCATAAATATTCTCTTTATCAGTTTGAAATTGTGTCAGCTCTGCAACAGATTTGTCTTTGAAATCTTCTGTCCACATCGCAAGACTACGTTCAATGATTTGGATAAATTTCGCTTTGTTCATCGTAATTTACCAATCAATAATTTCTTTCAATAAGAACGTCTTTGTTAATCGATGGATACCATAGCGTGGTTCATCTAAGTTGCCACGCTTTTCTAGCAGTCCATATGTAATTAAGTCTTGCACAATATTGGTGATGGATGTTTGCAAACCACTCATTTTCTTAATGCGCGCCAACGTTGCGCCTGTTTCAGAAATCAATGGCATGCAGCCTAGAAAGTCTTTCGCCTCTGCGGACAGCACTTCCCAAATTTTGCGGTAAATATATTGATAGAGCGCATCAATTTGAGACATATTCCAATTGGGCAGATCTTGCAAAATAACATCAATTGGCACGTTGCTCGCTAAGCTTGCAACCAGTTTTAGCGCATGTGGCGAGCCACCAACCTTGTCAAAGATGTCTTCGGCTTGGCCGCGCACGGCTTGCGTCAACGTAGCGCCCCCAACCATATTGGCATGATGAATAAGCACTGCACTTGCATCGTCAAACCCAAGCTCGTTTACGGGTATCCGGCGTACGCCTAACATTGCAAGAGACATTGGAAACTCACGCGCCGTAATCAGTATTTTGCTTGGTTTAGCCAGATGATTTAGCAATTCCAAGACGGAATTGATATCCCGCAACGTTTCTAAATTGTCTAACACCAACAGCATGCGTTTGTCGGCAAAGGCTGCTTTTACTAGTTTTTCTTCACTGACAAAATCTTTTGCGCGCGTGGGTGAGCCAATAACTTTTGCAATTTCAACAATTAAGTCCCGATCCGAGATTGCCGATCTATCGCCCTTTTGGCTCATGCTTTGGGGCGCAGCCCGAACCCAGATGACGTCCTCAAATGCGGCATCTTCAATTGCTTTTCTTGCTACGGCATCTGCAATTGAGGTCTTGCCAGCACCCCCGATCCCGCTCAGCGCAATGATCCACGGCTCTTTGTCTTCAACAAGCGCGACGCGCACATCTTCAACAAGATTCGTAACCCCAAACAGTTCATCATAATTCTTTGGTGGCAAACGAGAAAATTGTTTTTTCTTATTTAGCAACACGAAGTCATCATGGTTTCTTGTGAGAATCTCATCAATGCAGACTAGCGCCTTATCCCACTCTCGGTTGGCTTTGTCCCGCTTGCCAGCATAGTATTTCGTGGTAATCTCGCCCATCTTCCAATCTTTTTGATAGCGCAACGTTAGTAACCGCGCATAGTCAGGGTGACTAACGCGAAGCTCTTCAAAATGCGTATGCAAAATACGCACGATCTCATTGTCGCTAGCATGCTCGAACTGTATAAATTTGCGGGCCCGAATTGCGTCCGAATCTGGAACTCGACGTAAAACTTCTTTCAAATAGCGAACGCGCTCTCTATCATTACTCATAACGGCTTCCGTCTCTAATAAACATCTTTATATGGCCTGAACTTACGCTTCAGGCGCACAAAATCTAATAAACAATAAATTTACAACGCAAAATAATTATCAAATTTGGTGTTTTGGCTCTTGGCTGGTTAGATGGGGCGATATTGTTCGGGAGCGATAGTTAACCAAGCATCAATGTGCTGTTACCTCAATACATACTAAATTTAAATTTCTACATTCAATTACAATCTTGCCGCTACGTCATTTACAAGCTGGGCTTAGCTAATCACAACAGTATCTGTTTGCGATGCAATCAAGCCAGAACGCAACGTATCAATTCGCGCAGTGACCTTGGGATCGTTACCTAATTTCTTGAGCTGGTGTTTTTTATACGCTAACTCTGTAATGTTATGTAGCGCAGCGCGTTCTGCACGGTGCTTTTGAATACCAAGTCTAAATACATTCAAGCTGCTGCGTTTCCAATAAGACGCAGCGTCTTGGGCTTGCTTCATAGAGATCACGCCGTCCCGCACTTCTTCTGCTAGGTACCGTTTGATCCAGCCATTTTCGTGAATGATGCAATATCCGACTAATATAAATAAGCCGAGAATGCCTATCCAATCTGCGGCGAGCGCAAAAATTGCGCCAGTTCCGCCAATGGTCACAAGGAAGTTGTGCAGCGCGTGCATAAACATTGCGCCGCCAAAGCCTAAGCCGATCGCTAACAACCGCAATTGGGTGGACTTTGTAAAGCGTGCCACAGCAAATCCAATGCCTATAAAGCTCGTGTAAGCAGCATGGTTTAGGCCAAATACAAAGGCTCTAAAAAAGATCAGCGCCCATAAATCCGCTGGATCTGCATACGCTTGCGAGAAGAAATATAAAATGTTCTCGATTGCAGCAAATCCAAACCCGGCTAAACAGCCATATACAATCCCGTCCAGCACAGAATCAATTTCTTGACGATAGAATATAAAGAGCAACGCCAACGCAACGCCCTTAATGAGTTCTTCGGTAATCGGCGCGACAATCGTTCCACCAAAAATTTCGCCAATTAACGGGTGGATTGCGCTAAGCAATGCTTCTGGGGCACCTAAAATAATTTGTAAAATGAGGGCAACTACAGCAGATGGTACAAAGCCCCATACAAACACGGCAAGAACCAGCCCAATTGGTTCTTTTTCCCAACGGTCAATACGCCATACAAAAAGGGCGTAAATTAACATCGGTACGATTCCCATCACAACGGCTATTACATATGGCATATACAAAGTATACGTGCTATAGACTTTAGACGATAGTCTATTAAGATTGGAAGATTATGGTAAATTTTCGACAATATGGTAACTCGGTTTTACACGCTATTCCTATTTATTGGCTGTTCATTAAGTTCTCTCATGGCGTGTGCAGCATTTGAACAAATGGTAGGTGTCCCCACGCCTACAACAGAAGTCATCTATATTACTGAGGTCGTTAGCCCGCACACGCCGACCCCCGAAGTTTCAGCAACATTAGCGCCCACCCAAACAGCTAGCCTTGGCATTCCATCCGCTGCTATTCAGCGCAAGCTAAGCGTGACAGAAATCGGTCCGCATTTGGTTGTGAATTTATATGGCGTCGCAAGTGCTTCAGATTCAGGCACGATCAATATCCATACCATCGAGATTTTTGAAGCAAGCACTGGGCTGCGGCTACAAAATTTTTCAGGCCTCAATATAAAAACACCACTTAACACTGGCGTAGAAATTGAAGATATGAACTTTGATGGTTATCTAGATTTCCGCGTCGTTACTGAGTTACCAACCGACACCAATACTTCATACGCCTACTGGTTTTATGCCCCTAATGAAAATTTATTTTCACAACGCCCAGAGCTGGAATTTTTAGTCTCGCCCTATTTTGATGCGCAGACGCAGCGTGTCACAAGCTTCAATCGGATAAGCACAACGGAGTCTTCTACTGCCGTATATGAATGGTCTACGCCAGCAACGCTCAGCCTGCTTTTTCGTGACCACACGACAACCACAGATACGCGCACAATCACGCGCTGGTTACCATTTACAGCCACGGCCGTGGGGTTAACGTTTGAGCACCCCGAAACGTGGCAGATCCAAGAAGTAGACAGCGGCTATCGCCTCACCACAGATACAGCGCATAAGGTTCAAATTACACGTATCGAGAAATCACCAGACGTTTCTATTCAGAACTTTATTGCCACAAACGGGCTAAGCGGCATACCAGTTGCCGTTTTACAGCAGGAACTGTCAACTACTTTGCCACGCTATCGCACAATCGATATCGCAGAAACGAACACCGTTCTCTTTGATGCCAATAATGCGCTCTATGTATTTAGCCTCACGCCCTACAACGCCAGCCAACCATTCCCCGATCAAATGCAGATTGAAAGACTTTTTGAGGAACTTTTGTATTCCATGCGGGTTGCTGATTAAGTAGCCTTTACCGTTCTAGTTTATGGCGCAGACGGCTAATGAAATTCATCGCCTGCACCACGCCGCATTTATTTTATTGATTTGTATGACTCAACCAACCAAACCACGCTTATTAGACTGGCTCGGCAGCATTCCATTTCTGCTTGCATTTGGCTTTTTCTTGGCAGTTTATGACCCAATCTTGCGCGTGAGCAATCTGTTATATGGCAAACCAGCTGTCGAAAAAAATGCCATTCGCCTGCAAATTTGGCTGACACGAATTCTAAAACTGTGCAACACAAGTATCACGGTAGAGCGGTCTGACAAGTTACGCGATGATGAGCATTACGTCATCTTTGCCAACCATCAAAGCATGTTTGATATCCCGATTATTGGTTGTTATTTAGCAGCAAATAATCCAAAGTATGTCGCGAAAGCAGAGCTTGGCAAATGGATTCCGGCGATCTCTTATCACCTCAATTATGGGGGGAATTTGCTGATTGCCCGTGACAATCCTAAGCAGGCCCTAAAAGCCATCAAGGTTTATGGAAAAGAAGCGCAAGAGCAAGGCTCGTCCCCGTCTATCTTTCCAGAAGGGACCCGCTCGCGCGACGGCAGGCTTAAGGACTTTCATCCCGCAGGCGCAATCACCTTGATCAAAGCAGCATCTAACTTGGCTGTTGTGCCAATCACCATCGAAAATTCGTGGCAGCTAATGCGCTTCAATTCATTTCCTGTGCCGTGGGGCACCCAACTCAAGCTCCGGTTGGGCGACCCGATCAGCCGTGAAACTGCCCCGCGTGAGATCTTTGCCCTTGCCCATGCAGAAATCGATCAAACGCTAAAACGCTGGCGCGGAGAAGACAATTCCTAGCGCCTCTATACGCATCTGTAACAAATGTAGCGGTGATGCCGTCTAACTGATACAACCATCATCTAAAAGGAGATTTTCATGCAAATCAAATTTCATGGCGCAGCACAGACAGTCACGGGGTCACAGCACCTCATCACCGTTAACGGCAAAAAGTTCTTGCTAGATTGCGGCCTTTTTCAAGGACGCCGGAAAGATACCGCCGAGCGTAATCGTTCCTTTTCTGCCAATCCCAAAGATATTGAAGCCGTTGTGCTTTCACATGCCCATGCCGACCATGCCGCTAACTTACCTAACTTAGTGAAACATGGGTTTGATGGTCCGATCCACGCCACCAACGCGACGGAGGACATGGCAGAATACATGCTGCGCGACTCGGGTCGCATTCAAGAATCAGATGCCCGCTATATCAATAAAAAGCGCGCCAAACGCGGCGAGCCACCGATTGAAGCGATGTATACCGAGGAAGATGCACTAGAAGCACTGCAACTCTTCAACTGTCATGACTATCACACAGAGTTTGAAGTGATGCCGGGCGTCACCGCAACCTTTAGCGACGCCGGCCACATTCTAGGCTCTGCCATCACCACCCTTACGCTTGAAGAAAAAGGAAAGAAATACCGCATCGGTTTTTCTGGCGATATTGGCCGCAATAACAAACCAATTCTGCGCGATCCAGAAAAGCTAGACGTAGCGCTAGACGCCCTACTAATGGAGAGCACCTACGGCAACCGCAACCATAACGACCCTGGGCAAGCCATCATTAAGCTAGAGAAGACGGTCAAAGATGTGGTGCGCAAGGGCGGCAAGCTTGTCATTCCATCATTTGCTGTTGGGCGCTCGCAGGATATTGTGTATTGGCTACATCAGCTCATGGATTCAGGCCGCATTCCACGCATTCCAGTCTTTGTTGATAGCCCGCTGACGAGCAATATTTCTAAAATCTTTAGTCGGCATGAAGATCTCTATGACAGAGAAACCCAAGACTTTATGGGGCTAGACCATAAGCACGGGCATGACGGCCCACTGCGCTACCCAGAACTGCACTACACTGCCAGCGTGGACGAATCCAAAGCCATCAATCATATGAGCGGCCCGCTAATTGTCATTAGCGCCTCGGGCATGGTCGAAACTGGCCGCATTGTGCACCACGTGCGCAACACCATCGAACAACCAGAGAACACAATCTTGATTGTGTCTTGGCAAGCGCCGCACACCTTAGGCCGCCGCTTGGTAGAGAAAAAACAACGCATCAAAATCTGGGGCGATGAGTTCCACCGCAAAGCCGATGTGCAAATTATCAACGGCTTATCAGCCCACGCCGATGAAAAAGAACTTATCGAATGGTGTAACCCACTCAAGGGGCGGGTCGGTAAGATTTTCCTTGTGCATGGCGAATTGACACCGCAACAAAATCTCAAGGCCCGCTTGAATGCAAACAATTTTGAGCATGTCTATATTCCAAAGCAAGGCGACACCTTCGACTTCTAAGGTTAACGCTTTACGTTCATTGCAAAACAGCGGCTGCATAAGCCGCTGTTTTTGTTAAGTTACACAGTTTTCTCGTATTACTAGCGTTGTTTTATTTTATTTACATCCATAATAAAATCCTAAAGCTGATTACATATTCTAGTATTTGGTACTAGAGCAGCCAACCAAGGAGCAATGCGAGATGAAGAAAACCTTAATCCCCCTACTTGTTGTGTGTTTACTAGCACTAAGTGGGTTAGCTTGTAGCGCGTTAGCCGGAGAAGATCCAACGCCTACCCCACCCCCAACCAATACACCGTTACCAGACCCAACCGCAACACCAGAACCAGAACCAACCGCTGTGCCGACAGAGGTCCCAACGGAAGTGCCTGCGCCAACAGAAGAACCAACTGAAGTTGCTGAAGACGCTGGCCCATGTTTTGTCGCTGAAGATGCAGATGCCTTCACGCTGGCTGATAATTTAGAACAGCTTGGCTTCTTGATGGAAGCCTCACCAGAAGATCCATCACAAGATCAAATCAACACCTTGATCTCAGATATGACCGCCATCCGCGACGAAACAGAAAGCCTTCCGGTAGCACCGTGTTTGGCAAATTATCAAAAATACACCGTTGACTTTATGCAAACTTCAATCGACTTTGTGGTGGCATTAGGTAGCGGCGATGAAAGCGCAATGGACGCCGCGATTGCTAATTTTGATGCAAGCAACTCACTGCTCGAAGGCGAGGTCAATCGTCTACTAGAAGAAGCTGGCGAAGAACCAATCGACTTTACCGAAGGGGCCACAGACGCTGGTGGTGACGAAACAATCCTTGTTACCGATGACACTGAGGCCATTCAAGTTGCAGTCCCTAGCAGTTGGAGTGATGTTGATGGGTCTCCATGGGTATTAGATGGCGACACTGTTGGTGCCTCAATTTATGCCTCACCCGATTTAGAAGATTGGTCTCTGGGCTTTGACACGCCGGGCTTAGTGTTCAATGTCTCTGATGATCTTGCCAAACAAGGTGGCTACGTGCAATTGCTAGACGCAACGCGCACTTATGAATTCCTAGCAGACTGTACCTACGATAGCCGTGGTGAATACCCTGATGAGCTGATTGTAGAAGACAACCCAATTGACGATCCAATATACCGTGGCAAGTTCGATCTCTATTTCAACTGTGGCGGCACGGACGCAGCTTATGTTGTCCTCGCGGCCGTTTCAAACAGCGATCAGTTCTCTAACCTGCTCTTGGTTGAAGTACAACTGACCTCTGCAGACGACCTGCCAGCTCTCCGCAATATCTTAGAAAGCTTCGACATCATTGGCACGCTGCCATAGTATCTCCGACGCGACTCTATTGACAATCAAAAAGCACTGCTGGCCTATTCAGCAGTGCTTTTTTGATTCATAACTTCACGGTCACGCAGCGATTATGTGTGACGCTTTTGCAAATATGGGGTCTATATTATTAACTGACCATTGTTCATTGGTGAACAATGCAGTAGGCAAAGTAGGTAACTAGATGAACGTATTTCTCGAATCAATGGCAACCCAAGGCGGTTGGGCATTGGTACAAATTGGCATTGCACTTGTAGTCGGTATTAGCTTGATCGGTATTATTACTGGGTTGTTGCAAGCCGTTTGGATTATGGTCGCAAGACTGTTCGGGAAGGGAGTTCAATCTTCAAGCACATCGGTAGAAGCGTAGTAGGTAACGCAGTATAGTGTGACAGGTACCCTCACAATATACAAAGCAAAGACAGCTCCATTTGCTTAACAAAAAAAGCCCTCAGCTTGCAGAACAAGCCAAGGGCTTTTTTGATTCAACATTGTCTACTTTCTAGACGCGCTTCACGTCATGTGAGTTGCTTTCACGCACACCAGCGGATGTCATTTCAATGAATTCTGCTTTTTCGTGCAGTTCTTTGATGGTGTAAGCGCCACCATAGCTCAAGCCAGAGCGTAACCCACCCACCATTTGGTAAATAATCTCGCCGACATTGCCACGGTAAGGCACCACGGCTTCAACGCCTTCTGGCACAACTTTGTTCCAATCGTCGTCGCCTTCTTTTGGCGTCACTTCTTCGTTTTCCGCGCTCTTGCGGCCAATGGCAGCACCAAGTGAGGCCATGCCACGTACAATCTTGACCTTTTGACCATCACGAATGACCGGCGACCCCGGTGCTTCTTCACAGCCAGCAAACATACTGCCAATCATGACCGTATCTGCACCACCCGCGAGGGCTTTGACTAAGTCACCAGAGGTTTTGATGCCACCATCGCCAATCAATGGGATATCTGCGCCCGTGTCTTCAATGCCTTGCTTGCTGTCCATAATCGCGGTGAGTTGTGGCACGCCAAAGCCGGTCACAATCCGCGTGGTGCAAATTGAGCCGGGGCCAATCCCGACCTTGATCGCGTCTGCGCCAGCTTCGGTCAGCTCACGTGCACCAATGCGAGTGGCGACGTTTCCAGCAATAATTTGAACACCTTTGTGGTTACGTTTCAGGTCTTTGATCATGTCGATGCAGTGATCAGCGTGACCATGCGCAATATCTAGCACAAGGAAATCGCAGCCTGCGTCTAGCAAGGCACCAGCGCGGTCTAGATCGACAGCTTGCACGCCAATTGCGG
>JAHDBW010000364.1 GCA_020630175.1 Anaerolineales bacterium | reverse complement strand
ACGGCTTCAGCCTCAGGCGAACCAATTAGCGTTCCCAACTAAGACAGTTTGGCGGAGGCTCGTCATCAGCCGCTCTGAACTGCTCACAAGAGACAAAGTAAGCCGCTATTTGTAATAAACACCACAGCCCAACGGGCTTTCCCACAAACGCTAGCCTGACGGCTTCAGCCTCAGGCGAACCAATTAGCGTTCCCAACTAAGACAGTTTGGCGGAGGCTCGTCACCAGCAGCACTGAACTGCTCACAAGAGACAAAGTAAAGCGCTATTTGTAATAAACACCACAGCCCAACGGGCTTTCCCACAAACACTAGCCTGACGGCTTTAGCCTCAGGCGAACCAATTAGCGTTCCCAACTAAGACAGTTTGACGGTGGCTCGTCACCAGCCGCTCTGAACTGCTCACAAGAGACAAAGTATTGATGGTTCACGCCAACAAAGTAACCCACGATTGCCACAAAAATCACCATAAAAATAAGGCGCTTGCGATGGTAAGCGGATAGGCTAAAAAAGTCATTATCAACAAGGTCAAAAATAATGTAGAGAATGTAAGGGATGGCGATCACAAAAATCCCAAGCGCGATGATCCACATCAATTCATCAAACCAAGTGACATTAACCGTTGGCGTAAGCGCATTTAGCACAAACCAAATTGTTGGGGTCAGCAAGGCAAAGACGCCAAAGCCGCTTACCTTATGGACATCATCATCTGCCATCAGCACGCATAGCAATACAACCGTGGATGCGACCCACAACATTTGTAGCTTGCTGTAAAAAATTGTGCCGTGTACGCCTAGATTGAAAGCAATATCCCAAACGGAAATTGCTAACCCCATTGCAGACACAATTAGCGTCCGAATTTCTGACGGGTCGTTGCGCATTGAGTCTGGATTAGTCATCGAGTTTGGTAGTGAAATAAAACGTTTTTTGCATACGCTGTTAGCGCGTTGATGTGGTTTCGAGCGCGTCGCCAATGCTATTGCCAGCAACGTAGCCAGAGGCCCACGCCCATTGGAAGTTAAACCCACCAATCCGCCCGTCTACGTCACAAAGTTCGCCCACAATGTATAGGCCCGGACAGCGCTTAGACTCGAGCGTTTTGAGATTTAGCTCTGCCAATGGCACCCCACCAGCGGTGACTTCGGCATAGTTATAGCCACGATTGCCGCTAATCGGCAGCGGATAGCGCGTGACCAGTTCAACCAACTGCTTACGTTGTAGTTTTGTAAGTTGGGCGCCCGCAATATCAGTTTGCGCTAGCAGCAAGGTGGCCATTCGTTCTGGCAGATGCTGGCGCAGTAAAGAGATGGGCTGTTTTTTTCCAAGGCCAAGTAGCGCCTGCTCAAATTGTTCAGATGTAATTTCTGGAATCCAGTTGACTGTCAGCCTTGTGGCAGGGTCAGCCTGCTTTGCATCTAGGTAGTACCGGCTCACGTCCAACACGCTGGGGCCAGACAAGCCAAAGTGCGTAATCAGCGTGGAATTTGTAAAGGTTTGCAGCCGCTTGTTTGTGCCAGACCAAAGCGCCAACGTTGCAGGGAGCGTAATGCCACTTAGCTGGCTAAGAAAATGCGTTTTGGGCAACGTCAGTGGGACTAATGCGGGGAATAAATACGGCGTTAGCGAATGGCCTAAGCCTTTTGCCAGCGTATACCCATGCCCATCTGAGCCACTTTTAGGAATACTGCGGCCACCAGTTGCCAGCACAACTTTTCGCGCTTGCAGCGTGCCCCAATCCCCGGTGATCACAAAATGGTCGTCAATCTTTTCAACAGTTTCTACGCGCTGCGGATGCCGAAAGTCTACGTTGGCAACGTGCGCGGCTTTCAGTAAGGCGTTCAGAATAGTGCGCGCGCTATCTGTTGTTGGAAAGAGTTTGCCGGTGTCTTCTTGCTTGAGCGTTACGCCTTGCTGCTTGAAGAATTCAACGGTTTGGCTGGCATCAAAGCGGCGCAGCACGCGCTGAATTTGCTTGCGTGAAGCACCTGCAAACGCAGCCGCCGTCACTTCATGGTGGGTTACGTTACAACGTCCCCCGCCCGCAACCAGAATTTTTGCGCCGAGTTTACGCGCGCCGTCTAGCAGCACAACGTGTTGGTCTGGGTGCCGTCTTGCAGCCCAAATCGCGGTCATAAGCCCCGCGGCGCCTGCCCCGACAATTGCGATATCTACAGTGTTTGAAGTCAAAAGAAGTTGCCTAGTCTGAATTTCAGAAGAATGTCATAAATTATGACACACCTAGTAGGTTGTAAACACTACTTTGTTAGGCTACCATTGCGCAAGACGGCTGTGTAAACGTCTAAATCGAAAAATTTTATGATCAATATTGAAAACCCTGCTGCACTTGTTTCACAACTCCAAGACATTGCCCGAACCGCCGGTGCCAAGATTATGGAGGTTTATCATGCTGATCCAGATGCTAACTTCATAAGCAAGGGCGATGGCTCTCCGGTGACGCTTGCCGATGAAGCGGCTGAGGCCGTGATTCTGCCAGCACTAACGGCGCTTATGCCGCAAATTTGCATTATTTCAGAAGAAAATGCTGCCAGCCACAGTGTTGCCGCGCCAGACCAATTTTTTCTGGTTGATCCGCTTGATGGGACAAAAGAGTTTTTACGTCGTGACGGGCTAGGGTCTTTTACCGTAAATATTGCCCTTATTGAAAATGGTGCGCCGGTATTAGGGGTGGTGTTTGCGCCAGCCTTGGACCGCATGTTTAGTGGCATTGTTGGTGACGGTGCGACAGAAACGGTTGCTGGTGAAACGCGGCAGATTTCAATTCGGGCGGTGCCGGAAAGTGGTGCCATTGCCGTAGCGAGCCGCTCGCATCGAGATGCAGAAACCAATCAGTGGTTGGCAGAGAATGGCATTGTAGACACAATTTCTACTGGGTCTTCGCTCAAGTTTTGTTTAGTTGCGTGTGGCGATGCAGATGTATACCCGCGTTTTGGCCCGACTATGGAGTGGGATACTGCAGCTGGCGATGCCGTGTTACGCGCAGCAGGCGGCAAAGTGACGGACCCCAGCGGTGCGCTGTTCCAATATGCTAAGAAAGACTATCGTAACAGCGCTTTTGTTGCGCATGGCGGGATTTAGGCGCAGATAAGCATGCGTCGTCTTACGTCTTATTGAATCGCGATCCGATCTGCGTCGTTGCGCCAAACCAGATAGGAATATGCTGCTA
>JAHDBW010000363.1 GCA_020630175.1 Anaerolineales bacterium | reverse complement strand
ACCTATCGGGATGTGTTCCCACTCTTAAAACAACGCCGTCCAGACACCTATGGGCCGCTTTCAGAAAAACAATAAATTGCGTATAGGCAATAACAGATAAATTCAGGCCATTAGAAAACCTTATGTCATATATCAATCTACAAACCGCAGTGCCGGGACCAAAAAGTGACGCAATTGTCGCGCGCCGAACTGCTGCCGTGTCTGCGGGCAATGGCAAGCTCACGCCAATTGCTGTCAGTAAAGCCAGCGGGGCGCTTGTCACCGATGTTGATGGCAACACCTTCATCGATTTTGCTGGGGGGATTGGCACCTTAGCGGCTGGCCACTGTCCACCCGAAATTGTTTCTGCCTTGCAAGCGCAAGCGGCAGACCTCGTGCATATGTGCTCTATCGTTTCCAGCTATGAGCAAATGATTGACGTTGCCGAAATGCTAAACGCCATCACGCCGGGCGACCACGCTAAAAAGACCACGCTGTCTAACAGTGGGGCGGAAGCGGTGGAAGCTGCGGTCAAGATTGCGCGGGCTTACACAGGTAAGCAGGGCGTTGTGGTGTTTGAAGGCGCGTATCACGGACGCACCAATATGACGATGGCAATGACCAGTAAGTATGCGCTGTTCAAGAAAGGCTTTGGGCCATTTGCGCCAGAAGTGTATCGCCTGCCATACCCAAATATCTATCGCCGCCCAGATGGCATGGATGAAGAGCAGTTTGTTGCCTACGCCTGCTGGCAGCTAGAAAATGCGCTCATTTCTCAGGTGGATCCGTCTGCAATTGCGGCAATTGTGATTGAGCCAGTGCAAGGTGAAGGTGGCTTCTTACCGACGCCAGCACCGTTCCTGCAAAAAATTCGTGATCTTTGTGACAAGCACGGCATTGTCATGATTGCCGATGAAATTCAGTGTGGCTTTGGCCGGACGGGCAAACTCTTTGCCTGTGAGCATTATGACATTGTGCCGGACCTAATCACCACTGGGAAGTCGCTTGGTGGGGGCATGCCAATTGCGGCAGTCACCGGTAAAGCTGAAATTATGGACGGTCCACATCCGGGTGGGTTGGGCGGTACATACAGCGGCAATCCGTTGGCCTGTGTCGCGGCATTAGCGTCGATGAAACTAATCAACACGCCAGAATTCTTGAGCCGCGCCATGGAAGTTGGTATGAAAATGCGTGGTGAAATGGAAGCCTTACAGCGCGAATATCCACACTTGATTGGCGATGTGCGCGGCTTGGGGTCAATGTTGGCGATGGAACTTGTCAAAGACCCAGCCACGAAAGAACCAAACATGGACGCCACTGGCGCACTGACGGCAGCGACGCTGCAACGGGGTCTTATTACCATTCGCGCAGGTCTGTATAGCAACTGCCTACGCTTGTTACCACCACTCAACATTGCCGACGATGTGCTAGACGAAGGCTTAGCGGTCTTACGCGCATCAGTTGCCGACATTGCTTAATGCCAATCCCCACACCTAGATCACAAGGCTTCCGCATGCCCGGCGAGTTTGAGCCGCATGCGGGCTGCTGGATGCTATTCCCCGAACGCCAAGACGTTTGGCGCGGGCAAGCAAAACCTGCGCAAGCCGCCTTTGCGGCGGTGGCAACAGCCATTGCCGAATTTGAACCGGTCACTGTTTGCGCAACGCAAGCCATGTGGCAGACGGCACGTGAGATCATGCCTGATCATATTCGCGTGCTTGAGCTTTCCTCAAACGACGCTTGGATTCGCGACTGTGGCCCAACGTTTGTAAAGAATGCTGCCGGTGAACTGCTAGGAATTGACTGGGAGTTCAACGCGTGGGGCGGTCGGAACGGCGGTTTGTATGAAAACTGGACGCAAGACAATCTGGTCGCGCAAAAAGTGACGGATATTGTGGGCGCTAAACTTTATAAAAGTGGCCTTTTCTGCGAAGGTGGCGCGATCCATGCTGATGGTGAAGGCACGTTGATTACAACAAAATCTTGTGTGCAGAACCCGAATCGTAACCCAGACTTGTCTGAGGCCGAGATTGACCAGATTTTTTCTGACACGCTTGGCATTGATAAGGTCATTTGGCTCGATGTTGAAGGCGCTGACGAAACGGACGGGCACGTCGATGCGATTTGTTGCTTTGTCCGCCCCGGTGTTTTGATGCTGGCGTGGACCGACAATGAACATATGTATGAATACGAAGAGTGTCGGGCGGTGCTCAAACAGCTAGAAGCCACAACTGATGCCAAAGGGCGTAAGTTTGAGATCATCAAATTGCCTGTGGCCGATATGCCACCAACTACTGCAGCAGAGATTTCAGATATCTTAGTGGTCGATGGTTCCTTCCCCCGTGAAGCAAACGAGCCAGTCTTTGGCGGCTATATCAACTTCTTTATTGCCAATGGCGGCGTTGTTGTGCCACAGTTTGGTGTTGCGACAGACCAAGCAGCCTTAGATATTATCGCCAAAGCCTTCCCAAATCGGAAAGTTGTTGGTGTGGATGGTTGTCGCGAAATCAGCATGGGCGGAGGAAATATCCACTGCATCACGCAGCAGCAACCAATTGGCAAAGGGGCGTTACGCTGATGAGCACGTCTGAAGTACGGCTGGTGCAAGTCGCACCGCAATATGCAGAAGAACTAGCGGCCTTTCAGCGCCTCTGTTTTCCATCACTTGGCGACCATGAGCTGATGAACCCTGAACATTTTCTAAAACATTGTGAGGTGTTTCCAGAAGGTGAATTTGTGGCGTTGATTGATGACACTGTCGTCGGTCTTGGCTCTGGTTTCTTTGTCGATTTTGACTTTGAACACACTAAACACACCTTCAAAGAAATGATCGAAGGTGGCTTCTATACTGGTCATAAACCGCATGGCGATTGGTATTACGGCGCAGATATCAGCGTGCATCCTGACTATCGTGGGCGTGGTATTGGGCGCATGCTCTATAACGCACGCAAAGACTTGGTGCGACGCTATAATCGCCGCGGCATTGTTGCGGGTGGCGTCTTGCCGGGTTATCCCAAGTATCGTGATCAAATGGATATTCATGAATACGTGGCCGCAGTGGTGGCTGGCGAAGCGGTTGACCCAACCTTGACCATGCAGTTGCGCAACGGCTTTGAAGTGCGTGGCATGCTCGAGAACTATATTGAAGACACCGATTCTGGCAATTGGGCGTCACTCATTGTCTGGGAAAATCCAGACTTTCAAGAACTTATACTCA
>JAHDBW010000362.1 GCA_020630175.1 Anaerolineales bacterium | reverse complement strand
GCCGAAGTGCGCGACTATGCCTACAAACCACGGCGCGTGCTAACCTTCGCCTTGCCAGACTTCTACGGCAATCCTAGCCACCATAGCTATCGTGATGTGTTCACGTGGGAGACCGTCCCCGCCACGCAAAACGCTGTTGGCCAACCCATCGACAAAATCGAATGGGGGCTCAAAAACTATGTTGAAGGCGCGGCCTACGTTGGCGTTCTGCCGCTAATTCTGGCCGTCATCGGCATGCTGGGCTTACCGCTGCGCCGGATTGCCGCGTGGCGTGAACAAAAACCAACCGCGCTGTTTTTTGTGGCGCTAGGCATGCTGTCCTTAGCCTTTGTGTTTGGCACGCCGCTGTACGCCATCATCTATTACTTGCCGGGGCTGAACCAACTGCACACGCCCTTCCGCTGGGTCTGGCCGCTGACGTTATGCGTGGCCTTTCTAAGCGCCATTGGCTTGGACACGCTCACTGCGCTCGCCAAAAATCACACCACCAGCTTTACACAATTGTTCGTCCGCTGGACCGCCACGGGGCTGATGGCGATTGGGGCTGCAATTGTTGCTGGAACTGTCATTGCGCGGTTCGCCTTTAGCCAGTTAGAAAGCACCATCGACGGCGTTTTTCGTGGCTTAGCACTTGCCGACCATGCCTTCTTAGATGCGCGCATGTTCTTCTCTTACGAAGCGCCGCAAGTGCTGTGGCTAGGTGTGTTATTGCTGATCAGCGGTGCCTTACTCAGACAGTTCCGCAATAAAAATACAGACGGGCCACCCATCGTAAACGCGCGTGTAGCCATGTGGGTGCCGCTCTTCATTGCGCTCGATCTGCTCGTGGCCGCTTGGGGCTTTATGCCGGCGGTGGAGCCAGACTTGCTCAGCTACGTGCCGCCAGAAGTCGAGTTTTTACAACAAGATACCGACCCGTGGCGCTTCACCACGTTTGATCCCAACGGCACCAAACCCTTCAATGCCAATCTGGGCTGGTACTTCGATTTTGAAGACATTCGTGGCTATGAGTCCATCATCACCAAGCAGTATGTGGACTATATGGCGCTCATCGAGCCGCAGGGCGAACTGATCTACAACCGCGTGGCACCGCTCAATAGCTATAGCGGCCTCGATTCACCGCTGCTAGATTTGCTCAACGTCAAGTACGTGCTCACCACTGAGGTCATTGAAAGTCCAAAATACCAGCTAGTGTTTGAAGACTCGCTGCGAATTTATGAAAATCTGTCCGTTGTGCCGCGCGCCTATGCGATTCCCATTGCCTGTAGTGCGTGGACAAACAACTTTGCTAAAGATGCGCTCGCCCGTGATCCACGCACCACGTTGTTCTTGGAACATTCCATTGACGGGCATGTTGCTGGCACGCAGCCGTTAGAGCTGCCACAAACCACCGCCAGCGATTGCGCCCAACAAAGCATTGCCCATGCGCAAACAGAGAACGATGAACTATTTCTCAGCGGCACGCTAACTGCGCCGAGCATGGTCGTGCTCAACGATAGCTTCTACCCCGGTTGGAAGGCCTTCATCACGCTGCCAGACGGCACTGAAGACGAGATCGACGTCTTCAAAGCGAATGACAACTTCCGCGCCGTTGCGGTAGAGCAAGCGGGCGATTTCCAAGTCCGTTTCAAGTACAGCCCCAACAGCTTCAAGCTGGGTGGCTTTGCCAGTGCCACCGTCATCCTGGCGATGATTTTTATGCTGGGCGTGTGGGCGTGGCAAACGTTCTATCGTGAAGATAATCTGACTAATGCCGCGCAGCGCGTGGCAAAAAACAGCCTGACGCTGACCGTGCTCAACCTGTTCAATCGCGCCATTGATTTGGTATTTGCGATGTTCTACCTGCGCTTTCTTGGCCCAGCGAGTGCAGGCAACTACACCACCGCCGTGGTCATGATTGGCTGGTTCGACATCATCACCAATTTTGGCCTGAACACGTGGCTAATGCGTGAAGCCAGCCGCGACAAAGACAATGCGCAAGGCTATTTAGGCAACACCACGCTCTTCCGACTGGTGCTGGGCGGGCTCTCACTCCCGATTTTTGTGGGTAGCTTGTGGCTGTACCAAGGCAACACCGGCAACCTTGGCGATGAAACCGTCATCGCCATTTTGCTACTGGCCGTGGGGATGCTGTTCTCATCGGTCAGCACTGGGCTAAGCGCGCTGTTTTACGCCAACGAAAAGGCAGAATATCCAGCTGGCATCGCCACGTTCACCACCATTATGAAGGTGGCGCTTGGCGCGGGCGCGTTGCTGCTGGGCTTTGGCATCATAGGCTTGGCCGGGGTCAGTATCATCACCAACCTCATCACGCTGGCGATTTTGCTCACCTTTACCGTGCGGCTCTTTTTCAAACCGAAGCTGGCCTACGACAAAGACATGCAAGGCCAAATGCTGCGCGAAAGCTTCCCGCTGATGATCAACCATCTGCTGGCGACGCTGTTCTTCAAGGTTGATGTGCCGATGCTGCGCACCATGCGCGGCGACGCCGAAGTGGGGCGCTACGGCACGGCGTACAAATTCATCGACGCCTTCAACATTATTCCGGCCTTCTTTACGCTGTCGCTGTTCCCAATCATGAGCGCGCAAGCCCGTGAAGACCGGCCAGCTTTGGGACGCACCTATTACCTTGCCATCAAACTGCTAGTGGCCGTAGCGGTACCAACCGCCATTTTAGGCACCATCTTTGCCACGCCGCTGATCAATCTGCTGGGCGGCGAAGAGTACCTGCCAGACGGTGCACTCGCCTTACAACTGATGGTCTGGTCGATGCCCTTTGGCTGGATCAACAGCGTCACGCAATACGTGCTCATCGCGCTGGATCGTCAAAAATCACTGATCTACGCCTTTGTGATCGCCGTCAGCTTCAACCTGATTGCCAACCTGTTGTTCATTCCGGTGTACGGCTTCCGCGCGGCGGCGGTCTCCACCATTTTGTCTGAACTGATTTTGGGCATTGCCTTCCAGTATTACATCTACAAAGACCTTGGCCGCACCCCGTGGTGGCGCATTTTCAAACGCTTGGGGCTGGCCTGTGCAGCGCTGTTAGGGCTAACGTGGCTGCTGACGCAGATCCATCCGTTTGTTGGCTTGTTGGTTGGGGGGCTAGTGTACTTACTGGCGCTGCCGATGTTGGCCGTGTTTGATGAACGTGAATCTGAAGTGCTGAGCCGCGTGCTGCCGGGTGGTATTGCGCA
>JAHDBW010000361.1:1507-3209 GCA_020630175.1 Anaerolineales bacterium | reverse complement strand
TTATTCCCAGAGCAGCCACCCTGGCTGCGGTGAAGTAAACGATAACAACAATAGAAGATTGGCCTCAATTATTGTCTTCCAGGCCAGGGTGGCCTTGCTGAGGACTATTATTTCCACCATCATCTTCTTAACACAGATACTGGGTAACACGGAGCTTAATAAGAAATATCTGTGTTATACCCACCCTATCCGAGTTAGATCTCTCTCCAGAATCAAAAAAAGCCACCCGTGATGGGTGGCTTTTCTATTTAGCTAATCTTGGCAACTATTAGCGCATATTTTGGGCAATCCAGTCGTTGTATTCGGTTACCCGAGTGTAAACCCCTGAACTATTTGCTGCGCCACATTCATCGCCCCAGCTAACCACACCGGCCAGTGCTTGGCCACCTTTTTCGTCTGAGACTGTCAGTGGGCCGCCGCTGTCGCCGTAGCAAGAGTCTTTGCCGCCTTCAGGTGCCCCAGCGCAGATTTCGCCAGCTTGAATTGCGTCGTCACCAAGTTGTGCTTTACACGTTGCTTGTGACACCAATGGGATGTCGACACCGAACAATGCATCTGGGTAGCGTTCGTCGTTTTCGCCCATTTGACCCCAGCCAGTGACCCGAGCGATAACGCCTGGGTTATCAAGGTGCGTGGTTGCGTCTGTGACAAGTGCGATTGGCGTGCCTGCTGTTGCTGGGCGTTCCAATTTGACTAAGGCGATGTCGTGATCTTCGCCGTCAGTTTGGGCGTAGCCAGGGTGCAAAATGATTTGTGCTGCGCCGATGCGTTCGCCTTCATTGCTGCTCAACATGTGCCGACCGATCACATAGTCAATCTCGTTAGCGCTGGTGTCTTCTAAACAGTGCGCTGCTGTCAGTACCCATTGTGGTGCGATGAGTGAGCCGCCACAGCCTTGACCGTAGTAAGCATTGCTTTCGTTTGCATCGACTTGGGCAACCATCCATGGTTGTGCGCCCGGTGTTGCTTCGCTTTTACCAAGACTGTTGTTGGCTAAGTCGCTATCGTCGTAGTTTTGTTCTGCTGCAAAGTCATCGTCTGCGTCAATGTAGCCGCCGTCATCATTTGGGTCGTAGTCTTCATCGTCAAAGTAAAAGTCTTCGTCATCCCAGTCGCCTTCATCGTCCCAGCTACCTTCTTCTTCATATAGAACGTTGCCGTTGGCGTCTTCTTCATACTCGTACCAGCCGAAGTCATCTTCGTAGTATTCGTAGTAGCCATCTTCATCTTCACAGACTTCAAAGTAGCTTTCTTCGTCTTCCCAAATTTCACAAGCATCGTTGCGATTGTTACGGGCGTTGTGTTCAGTCACTGACTGGACGTTGGCTGTGCCGATAAAAGCGAACAGCATCATTGCGATCAAGCTTGTTAGAAGTGTGGTGTGCGTTTTTGTGAACATGTTGTTTTCCTTAGTCTTAGCTCGTGTTGGTGAGCTGTGTTTGTTTGATGACTAAAGAATACGATTTGCCAGCCTTTTGCGGATCGGCCCAGCAGACCATGTTTATATGGGACTTTTGACTGAGGTTATTTGGGGTTTTGGATGTAGAGGAAGGGGAGTCCACGAAGGCACACGAAGTGGCACGAAGGAATCTTGAGGATTTCGATTTAGCTGTAGCTGCCAGTGTCAACGAATCGCTCGCGAAGCAAAAACACCACAGTCCACAAACCCTTCGTGCCTCTTCGTGCCCTTCGTGGATTCACC
>JAHDBW010000361.1:0-1407 GCA_020630175.1 Anaerolineales bacterium | reverse complement strand
ATCCCAAACGCACCCAACATTGGCCTGAATTTGAGGTTAGTTTCTTCCCATTCTTTTGCGGCATCTGAGGCACTGACAATGCCAGCCCCGGCGTACATCCATACGCGTTGATGCTGCGTGACCGCCGAGCGGATGGCCACACCGAACTCACCGTCGAGGTTGGGCTGCAAGATGCCAATTGGCGCGGCGTACCAGCCACGTGGCACGGGTTCTAAATCATCAATCATGCCCAAAGCCACCTCACGCGGCGACCCACCTAGCGCTGGCGTGGGATGCAACTCATCCGCAACAGACAGCACATCTTGCCCCGCTTGCAGCGTGCCACTGATGGGCGTGTGCAAGTGTTGGATGTTGCTCAGCTTGAGCAAATCTGGCACAGCAGGCACGTTGGCCGCCGTTGTCAGCTTGGTCAACCGTTGCTTGATAGTCTGCACCACCAGATCATGCTCATAGCGATCTTTTTCACTGTCTAGCAAGCCTTGGCCTTCTATTGCATCTGCCGCTGGGGTTGCGCCGCGCCGCGCGGAGCCTGCTAAGCCCATTGTTTGCATGGTGTCGCCATTGACAGCACACAGCAGTTCCGGCGTTGCGCCCAAAAAGGCATTATGCGCGATGGGTTCAAATAGAAAGGTGTAACATCCCGCATATTGATCTTGCAGGAACCGCAACGCGCCAATCGTTTCTGGCCGTGCGGTAAAGCGCATTTCTTGGGCGCGGGCTAACACCACTTTGTTGATGGTACCCGCCGCAACCGCGCCTTTGATGGCCGCAATGCCAGCATCCCATGCCGTTTGCGACATCGGGTTGTTACGCGCTTTGACGGCGGGCGCGGCCGCAATGTCAACTGCATCTAGATTACTAAGGTAGTCAATGTGCGCGTTCAGGGCGTCTTGCAGCGCAGCTTGCTGTTCAGCGATTGGCACATCCGCTTCGGCATGGGCATTGAGCGTGAGCCACGCTTGCGTCGCCGTTTGAGTCAGTTGGATATGCGGCAGAATAAACTGCGCCGGATAGTGAATCGCCCAGATATTGTCTGGCACAAAGGATGATAAAAAGGAAAACCCGCCAAACAAGATCGGCTGAATATCCGGGTTAGGCGTGTAAATTTGCGCGTCGGCAAACAGGTGTTGGACTTTACCCCGAATGATGTCGAAGCGTTCTGGGCCAAAGGCTTGAAGGTTGTAGGTGATCCCAAAGCCCGCGTAGGTCGTGCCAGTGTGTGCGCTTTCCCACAGGAAGCGTTCCTGACCTTGAGCGGCGCGCAGCAGGGCCAGCACATCTAACGTTGGGCACGGCAAGGTGACGCTAATAAGCGTTGGAGTTGAAGGGCTCGTGCTGAGCTCTGTCGAAGCATCAGCCATCGTCACGCCCTACGCTGCGGAGCAAGACCGGCAGCAACGTGCTGCG